>CASBQE010000343.1 GCA_949127665.1 Synechococcales cyanobacterium PMM_0083 | reverse complement strand
GGACAGCAGCTTTTAGTGAGGGAGTGAGGGCAAAATGAGCATACACCCAACCGCAGTGATTGAAGCGGGTGCTGAGTTAGGTGAAGACGTAACGGTAGGAGCCTTTGCCTACATTGCCTCCAAAGTGAAAATTGGCGATCGCTGCATCATCAATCCCCACGTCACAATTTTGCCTTACACCAGCTTGGGCGCAGGCTGCAAGGTGCATTCTGGTGCGGTGTTGGGCGATGTGCCGCAGGATTTGGCATTTAAAGATGATGCATCTTATGTGCAAATTGGCGCAAACTGCGTGATTCGGGAAGGGGTGACGATTCATCGCGGTACGAAAGCAGGGACGGTTACCGAAATTGGCGATCGCTGCCTGTTTATGGCACAAAGCCACGCGGCGCACAATGTGAAGGTGGGCAACGATGTGATTGTGGCAAATGGGGCGCTGTTGGCAGGCTATGTGGAAGTGGGCGATCGCGCCTTCATTAGCGGCAACTGCTTGGTGCATCAGTTTACCCGTGTCGGCAGATTGGCAATGATGTCAGGCGGTTCCGCCGTTCAAAAAGATGTGCTGCCCTTTTGCATTACCCGCAGCGTCAGCCCCAACACCATTATGGGATTAAACGTGGTCGGCTTACGCCGCGCCGGATTCACCGCCAGCGATCGCCGTGACCTGAAACAAGCGCTCAAAGTGCTATATGGCTCTGGACTCAATATCTCTCAGGCAACCGAGGCACTAGAGCAATTTGAGTCTGCCTTGGTGCAAGAATGGTGCCAATTCATTCGCGGTTCTAAACGGGGCATCTGCAAGTTTTTCAAGCGATCGGGTCAAGGTGAAGCGGACGACGCGATCGAGTAAAGTGCGGAGTTTGGAGCTTAGGGAATGAAAATTAAACAAGTTCGAGATTTGGTAAGGGCGCAGCATACGGGCAAAAAACCTTGCAACTCAAGCAGAACCATCTACCGAATGCTACGCCCGTACAGCCGGAATATTTGATGGTGTTAAATCCATGATCCTAAGCAGCGATCGCCTTACAAAAAACAGGCGTGTCTCCATCTTTGGGACAATCGCTTTAGGCGACATCATCCTTAAAGCCGCGCCATTTCCACAGGCAACCAGAAATGAAGTTGGTGGTGATATGCGCCAAAATCGGCACCAGCAAATTGTTGGTCATCAGGGCGCTGACTCCCAGCACTCCCCCAATCGCGGTTGCCCACACCACATACGACCATTGTTTGAAGCTGCTAAGGTGCAACATGCCAAAACAGAGACTCGAAAACAGAATGCCTGCGGCATCTAGCCCAAAGGTCGGCAGCATCACCCCGCGAAACAGCAGTTCTTCACTGAGTCCGGGTAGCAAACCCAACCAGATGATGTCAGGAAACACCAGCGGCTTTAACACCAGTTGCAGGTAGTAGTCGGCGCTCTGACGATACTCAGACCACAGCGCATAAATGACGGAACTGGCTAGAGTGATGCCCACGCCTAACCCAACTCCCAGCAGAGCGTGTTCGCTAGACCAAACGATCGGCAACATTAGCCCCGATCCAACATTGACCCACAGTTTGCTAACCAGCAGCAGCAGCAACGCGGTTACTCCCATCGCGATTAGCACTTGGGTGCGGGTCAACGGGATAAATTCAGGATCATCAGAAAATGGATCTGCCACAGGATAAATTAGTACAAAAAAGGGCGACGGCTAAATACTAACAAGCTTTGCTGATGAATTCAGACATTTCAATTGGAGCCTTAATCTGCTGAGTTCTCTGATTCAAGAGACTGCTGTTCATACTGCGAAAGAATATCTCGAACTTCTTCGACAACGAAATCGGTTTGATCTGATTTGGCGTACATCGTCACAAAAACAAAGCGGTCAGGGGTTTTGAGATAGTAGAGGACACGATATCCGCCGCTTTTACCTTTCTGAATGTTGCTGTTTCTGACTCTGACTTTGAAAACGGTGTATTCCAACCCAGGAACTTGATCACCGGTGATTTCTCCTGCTTTAAGCTGCTCAATCAGCCGTTGAATGTCATCGCGAATGCTGCGATAGCGTTTGGCAAGGGTACGGACATCGCGCTGAAAGCGGGAGGTAAATTCAACCTGAATGATGGGTAGCTCAGTCGGCATCTATCCCATCCCATAGTTGGGAGATCGGATAGGTTTGTCCGGTCATCGCCTCATGCCAGCCCTGGCGAATTCCTTCGAGGACGACTTCAGTGGGGGTATCGTCAGGGTCAAGTTCGTCGTCTTCGGGGATGAGGACGATGACTCGCACACGCCGAGATTCGGTTGGAGCAAGGGGACTGTCAAGGAGGAGTTGTCCCTGGTCGTTGATGGTGGCGGTGGTTTCAATTGCTTTCATAATGTTTGTTTGTGAAGAGGATGAAGGGAGATTTTAGATTATTTACTACTCGCTGATTTGATTGCCGTGAATGTTGACGTTGCCTGCGTTAAGGTTGCCACTGTTGAAGGTGTTTTTGTTCATGGGTAATTTGAGGCTTCGTTAGAAAGGTTTAACACTCGTTGATACAACTGGGAACTGACACGAAAACCAGCTTGATAGATCAGGGCATCCATGATGGGCTGGACTTGTGGGATGAGGCTTCTTTGTTTGGCTGCCACCACAATGCCAAGCACACCGATGATAGGGAGTCCAAGCTGAAGGGCTTCTCGTCGTCCCAGACGTTCATCCATAAGGAGATCATCGGCTTGAAGTTCAAGCGCCAGAGCAATGGCATTGGCTTCCCCGGCATCGAGTCCTCGATCTTGCTGGAGTTGGTTGGCGATCGCTGTATCGCTGAGCGATTGGGTTTGAATCCAATCCAGTTGAAGAAGGTTGGGGATAGCGGGATTCGTTGCCACTGCGAGTTCATCAGCGACGAGTTTGGGAATGATAACAGTCTGGTAGATGGCTTTTAGCAGCCAGAGATGATCAATCAGAGCAAGATTGCAGAGCGGAGAGGTATCGCTAACAACAATCATAGCCAGCCACGATCGCGCAGGTGTTGCACATCTTGCTCAAAGTCTTCAACGTCATAGTGGACGCAGATGCCACGCTCAGCGATCAGCTTTTGGAAGTCCATCAGGTGCATTCCGGCAATTTTGCTGGCGCGGCTGAGGGTGATGCGTTCTTGTTGGAAGAGAGCGATCGCGATTTCC
>CASBQE010000342.1 GCA_949127665.1 Synechococcales cyanobacterium PMM_0083 | reverse complement strand
GTCAGGGTCAAATCTGAACTGGAGTTGAATACAATCACCTCGCTAACGGTGCCGCGATCAACAGCACCACCGATCGCCGCTCCGGCTGCTGCACCCGTCAATACCTTTTTAGGAGTGATGGTGCGATCACCTGTCACACCCGCTGCACCTGCGCCCAGGACTGCACCGATCGCCGCATCCCGAATCGCCGAACCTAAGTTGCGCCCCTGATTTGACCCAACGGCTGCCCCAATGCTGCTTGCCAAGATCAGGTTTCCAGCCCCTTGCCTGCCATCGCCTGTCACTTCGCCAATAATCGCCGCCGCACCTGCACCCAAAGCTGCGCCGCCCAAGGTTTTGATGAGGCTAACATCCCGCAGATTTTTCTTGGTTTGTACCACGCCAGAGGACGCATTAATCGAATATTGCTGACCGCTAATGATCACGGTTCGAGCGACAAACTGAGAACCGCCATTGACAGGCACCAGTTGCCCAACCACCTTACTTCCTTGAGGAATGGCGATCGCGCCTGCCGTGTTCCGCACATCTGAGGCAACCGTCACGGTCAAATCAACAGTTTCATTCGGTGCCACGACAATTTGCGGAGCCGCTCCATAGCTGACTGGAATTTGCGTTCCCGCTACAATTTGCGATCGCTGAACCGCGACTGCCGCACCCACCACATATTGGCTAGGAACTACTGAGGAAATTTGTCCCGCACCTGCAAGAGACTGACACAGAAAAGTAGATACCTCTGCCCGATTGGCAAGCTGATTAGGATTCAGGTAATTCACATCGGGATAGTTGACCACCAACCGCTTTTCAGTTGCTGCCGCAATGCCCGATTGAGCATAGCCTGGAATAGCAGATGCGTCCGCGAACACACCCAGAGTATTTGCAACGGCTTGAGTCGGAGCAAAATTTAGCCCACTTGCCAGGGAAACCAACACTTGAGCGCGGGGAATGCTTTGACTAGGATTAAACACATTGCCGGGGTAGCCAGAGAGAAACCCGGTTTGAGACGCATTGCTAATAGCGTTGTAAGCCCAGTAATTGGAGGGCACATCGACAAACCGAACGGCACCGCGACTGCGAGGCGCATTGGGAAACGCTTTGCCAACCATGGAAGCATACTCAGCGCGAGTGACGGGACTGTTGGGGCGAAAGGTGCGGTCGGGATAGCCGCTGATAATATTTCTTTGGGTTAATTCTACGATGCACGCCTGTGCCCAGCTTCCTTGCACATCTGAAAAGGTTGATTGTGCCATGCTGGGAGCGATCGCAACAAAGGGTGCTAAGGAACTGGTCACCATTGAAAAGGCAACTAATAACGCAGGGGAAGATTGAAGTTTCATAGGGTTAGACATGGTGAATATTTTTAACTCAACTGGTTACTAAGAAGCGAAAGAACCAGAGGTGTTCCTGAAACCCGTCACCGTGCAGTTAAATCATCCTTTTGATGAAACCCTCGTCAAAAATCGCGATCGCTAGGAACCTTTTTGAACCAAACAGTTTCTTTGCTAGGTATCACCTTAAAAGGGGCACCATCCGGATCTTTTTAGATCGATATATTGGTATTGGTTTACTTGACGGGCGAGTTACAGTCGTTGTCTACACTGAGCCTGATGAGGAAACAGTTCATATTATTTCATTGCGAAAGGCACTGTCTTAATGAACGCAGACGCTACGAACAATATCTCAAGAACCGATTGGGCTAGAATCGACGCAATGAGCGACGAGGATATCGACACTTCTGATATTCCGCCGCTGTCAGAAGAATTTTTTGCTAGGGCACAATTGCGAATGCCTAAGTCGGCTATCCCCATAACAATTCAGGTAGATTCAGACACCTTTGCTTGGTTCCAAGCTCAAGGCGAAACTGCTGAACTCTGTAAGCATTCAGTACCAATTGAGCTTTATAAAGGAAAGTCAGATCTCCAAATATGAACAGCACGTTGCGCTAAATGTCTTTGACGTGTAGACAACGTATCTGGTGTCCATTCTTCAGCTACAACATTTTGTGTTAATGCGTAAACACTCTGTTGATAAATTGTCCGCTTAAGGGAATAAAGTTCATTTCCTATCTGACGATTAAGATTAGGCTCCAAAGGGATCAGGTTTCCAATTCGATAAGTCATCTCCTCTACTTGAGAATCTGAGAAATGTTGCCGCCATCCGTCTGTTGGCGATTCAGGTAAGATATGCTCGATAGAAAAGCTATCTTCGTTCACATCGATATGTGATGCATCTGCTTCAAGCTTACAAAGTATATATCGTACTAATTTTTTCTTTTGTCCTTTTGTAGAAATTGAAAGCAAGGAAAAGTCTTGCAAAAGTTTCTCATCCGACACGTAAACTGAGCGCAAACTATCGAAAACTTGCTTTGGATTAGTTGTTTCACTATTCGTAATTGCAATTGCCACCCTGTTATAGAGTGTCTCTAACTCATTAGGGTTGAGACTACTAACGACGGTATATCGAAAAGACATTACACAAACAAGCTTTAGTAAGCGAGTAAAATTTTCAGGTGAGAATTTCTCGTATGCAGCAAATAGAGTTGGGTAAGCTTGCTTTACCCTAAATAATTCAAGTTCGCGAATATAAGGTCGATTCTCCGGGGTGTCTCGCCAGAACTCATCATTAGAGTTGCCAAGAGCAATAAAAAGACTACTGTAATTTTCAAGCTGATCAAGTAAGTCAAATGCTTGTTGGGCATCCTCTAGAGATTCGCGAACAAGCTTAAACAGGCGCTCACGTCTTACTCTAGTTTGTTTGAGACTAAGATAGTAACGGAGAAATTCAGGAAATTTCTCCATCTGAACCGTGTTAACGATTCTTCTCCATTGTCGCTGGGCTTCCTGTAAATCATCTGGTCCTCGGAAGAGAGAAAATAAATAGTTTTTTAGTAAATCTGTTGAGCTTAGTTCTATACCTCTAGCATTTAATGTCTCAAAAACCGTATATGCATTCAATTCATCCTCAACATTGATCTGAATAAAGAGTAGACGTTGAGCAACTGTATTCGTTAAAAATGTAGCCAGCTTTTCTCCACTCCGAATAACTTCTTGAAGTTCTTCTAGATGATTAGAGAAGTATTGAAAAGCTTGCCAGAGGAGTTGATTAGATTTTGCAAGAGATCGGACATTTAGAGGACTTCTAAGATTAATTAGATTGCTTTGGTAGAAGTCATTATTATTCTCATTTAAAAGTAGCTTGCTTGAGTAACGAAGAGAACGTGGATCTCTATCACTAAGATAAGTACGCTTTAGAATTTCTTGCCGCTCTTGGTTAGCTTCTGCTTCTGCTTCCCGGTCTACAAGCTTTTGAATCTTATCAATGACGGCGATGACAATAATACTGAGAGTAGCTAATCGCTGTTGTCCATCGATAATTGTAAAGTCTTTGTCTGAGGTGTCAGAGCTTTGTAGAACAAGTGCTCCCATATAGTGACTAGAGTCGGGGTTTGTATGGAGTGCTTTAACATCTTGCCAGAGGTCTTCCCAGTTTTCCTCACTCCAAGAGTAATCACGCTGGAAAGGTGGAACTCGGTAGATTTTGCCATTACCTATTAGGTCACCAAAACTTGTGGTGCGAGTATCTAGTAGATTAATCCGAGCCATAGATTTAAAATGAAATTAGTCACTCCTAACCTCTAAGGTATCAGCACACAGCCTACATAGGTTAGCTCAGACGGTAGCAGGCTAAAGCCTTGGTACAGCGGACGGTAGGGAAATCTAGGTGCTGAGTGTGAGATTATCTGACACCGCTGACCAAAAACGTTAGGTTGAAAGTTGGTCGAGCGATCGCGGTAAAATGGCAACTGAATACCAATCTCTAAATAAGCTAAGTCTAAGATGGAGAACACGACCATTAACTGCGCTGAAGCCTGCATCAACGGCTGCGTATTGGGCGACAAGTGCCCCAACCTAGAGTACAAAGCGAAAGCGGTGAGTTTTGTGAATGAAACATCGCTCGATCAACTGCTGGAAATTGCCGAGTCAGCCCGGATGAAAAAAATGACAGAGCCGCCCAAGTGGATTTTGCCAGAAGAGGAATGACGTTCGCGTAGCGTCTCCGCAGGAGATATGGCGAATGGCAGACTCAAATCGCCATATCTCCTACAAAGACGCAAACGTCACTCGTCATTCGCAATTCGTCACTCGTCACTCGTCATTCGCAATTCGTCACTTGCTTGTCCCGGCTCAATTACTTCTCGCACTCGATAGATCGGTCGTCCTTGCGATTCGTGATAGGTTCGCATGAGCAGTTCGGCCAGTAGCCCAAAGCAAAACAACTGCACTCCGGTCAAAATCAAGACCACGACCAAAATCAGCAGGGGACGGTTAATGCTTTCCCCGAAACTGAGCTTGAGGGTTGTGAGATACAAACCAATTATTGTTCCTAAAAAGATAGATAACACGCCCATAGAGCCGAATACGTGCATGGGGCGAGTCAAAAACTTACGCATAAAGAAGACGGTAATCAAATCCATGACGACGCGAATCGTGCGATCGAGTCCATATTTGCTTTTGCCAAACTGCCGGGGGTGATGGCGCACCGGGATTTCGGCAATCCGCGCCCCTTCAATAAACGCCAAGGCAGGCAAAAAGCGGTGTAACTCCCCATAGAGGTTCATATCGGCGATCAGTTCAGCGCGATAGGCTTTGAGTGAGCAGCCGTAGTCGTGAACCTTAACCCCGGTGACTTGGGCGATTAGCCAATTGGCAATTTGAGACGGAATTAACCGAGTAATCGTGGCATCCTGCCGATTTTTACGCCAGCCGCTCACGAGGTCATAGCCTTCGCTCAATTTGTCTAGAAGAATGGGAATGTCTGCCGGATCATTTTGCAGATCTCCATCCATCGTCACGATGATTTGCCCTTTGGCATGGCTGAACCCTGCCGCCATCGCTGCGGTTTGCCCATAGTTCCGCCGCAAAATCACACTGCGGAGATCTGCGCGATCGCTGGCAATTTGCTTGAGCAGATCACCGGAACCATCTGTAGATCCGTCGTCGATACACAGGATTTCGTAGCTGATGTTGGCAGCAATCAACGTGGCAGAAATTGCCTCCAATAGGCGGGGCAAATTTTCATATTCATTGTGAATTGGAACAACGACAGAGACTTGAGGCTGGAGGGCTGATGCCCACAAAGTGCTGCTTGCAACAGTGAATGTCATGCGGAAGGAGAAGGTAGGGGTGCGATGAGAGTGAGAAGATGCGATCTGATTCTACAGGGTTTGAGTTGGCTGATAGATGGCAATAATGCGTCCGGCTCCCCGCAACTGAGCGTAGTAAGCCTGACTGACACGGCTTGCTTGATCAGATAAGACATCGATCGCGATGCCATTGTGCCCCTGATCTTTACCAGAACTGTGAATGTAATGGTTGTCGCCTAAGTGCAGCCCAACGTGGGTCGCTTTTTGAGGCGTTCCAAAAAATATCAGATCGCCGGGTTGCAAGTCTGAAATCGCGATCGCTTGAGTAAATGCTTCTTGCTGATAGGCATCTCTCGGCAGCCACACGCCAACCGAGGCAAAAGCGGCTTGCATTAAACCAGAGCAATCGTAGTTGGGTGCCACCGTGCCGCCCCAGAGATAATAGTTGGGCTGATTTTTTGCCGCATGGGTAAAGGCGATCGCATCTTGAATTCTTGCTTGAATCTCTGTTGCAGATAGTGAGATCGGCTGATAGGGCTGAGTCGCTGCTTCTAAATAGGCGAGATCTTTGACTGAAATCCAGCCGGGATAGTCATCTTCACACAGACAAACGGCGATACAGGCTTTGCCCAGATGAATCAACGCATCTAAACTTTGGTCACTCTCTAATTGTTCCAGCACTGTGGAAGTTCGCAGATGTCTGCCGATTGCTGCTTGAGTTGCCAATCGCTCCAGCGCTGGCGAATCGAACAGATCTAAAGCTTGGCTACAAACGTATTCTGTCTGAATTCTGTTCTTTTGAACTTGAGCCTGAAGTGTCTGCAAAGAAATCACGGCTAAAATCTCCCCCCCATCACACCGCGCATATCATAGCAGCAATGCCACTATCCATTCGCTGCAACGAGTTTTTAGAAATTTCTCAGAGTTTTCCGGATTGTAGAGGGGAACTCGGAATAGTTAAGTGGTAGATGCACCCTGATTGTCGCCCTCAGCCTCAAGCTGGGGGCTTTTTGTTGGGATATCTTTTTGTTGGGATATTATTTATCCTCAAAATTGGGCGATCGCGCCTTGATGATCAATTTGCAGCACCTTGACGATCGCGTCAATGGTTTGATTTTTCCAGGCAGTGGCGATCGCGGTTTTTACCTGTTCTGCTTGAGTCACTTCTGCTAATGCCAACAGAGTCGGTCCTGCGCCGCTAATCACCAGCCCATAAGCACCGACGGCGATCGCTGCTTGCCGCACTGCTTCATAACCCGGAATCAGCGCTTGCCGATAGGGTTGATGGATGCGATCTTGCAAAGCGGCTTCTAGCCAAGCAGCGTTTCCTGTTTCCAAGCCTCGCAGCAGTAAGCCTAAATGGGCAGTGTTGAAGATG
>CASBQE010000341.1 GCA_949127665.1 Synechococcales cyanobacterium PMM_0083 | reverse complement strand
GCGCTGGATAATGACGCGATCGCGGTGCAGGCGACCCAGGCAACGATTCAGGACAATCAGGTAGAGGCTCAAGTCACAGTCCAGTGCGGCAGTTTGGGCGATGGCAGCAGGTTAGGACATTGGATGAACAGCACTCTCACCCAAGAAGTTTCCACGGTTCAAGCCTCTGACCTACATCTAATCGCGGCAAATATTCTCGGACGCATTCACATTAGTCTTGCCGCCGACTATCGCAATGCACTGCGCCCGAATGGACTACTGATCACCGCTGGCTTCACTACCGATCAAGAACCTGAAGTGGTTGCAGCCCTGCAAGCTGTTGGGTTTACAGCACTGGAGTATGAACGATCCGGAGATTGGGTGGCGATCGCCCATCGCCTTCTACCCAAGTCTGGCTTGTAAAGCAATGACGATTAACTGAACCTCAACTGTCGACATGATACGCAGTGATAGCGATCGCACCATCTGGACTATAAATCGCTTCAACCCGATTGAACTCCGAATGCGTCCACCAGATTTTGAGGCGGTTTCCTTGAGCAGGCGCAGAGCCAACTTTGATGTAACCCGCTTGTATCAAGCGTTCCTCAAAATCGATCGCAGGGAGTGTTTTAGATGTAATCTGTGGCACCCCATCAATTTGATGTTTATCAAGGGTCATAGCTGCCCTGATAGGTGCTGTAAATCCGGTAGCCCGGTAACACTAGCGCAATCCCGGCGGAACTGTGGATTATGCCAGGGTAGTTTGCTTCAGGTTGACTCCCGCCAAGGCGAAGTCGAATCGTGCCAAACCAAAGGTACAGCCCTGGAACCAGTGCATCCATGCTGTATGCGATCGCTTGCAGGGTGCGATCAACGGGTAGTTTCGAGGGTTGCACTTTCATGACTCTTCAGCTTTGGATAGCTCTAGAAGAATAAAGGCTGCCTTGCTTATTTTAGAAGGTGTCGGGAAAGATAGGCGATTTCTAACATATTGCGCTGAGTAAAGACATCAAAATTGACCTAGAGGAGCAGTCAACGATATACTTCTCAACGGTGAGCAATCAGCAGGATAGTAATAGTCAGCCCTTCGTCATCTTGATCAACTTTAGTAGGTTCCATTTGCCTTGCTAGATCAACTTTATAAATGACTCGCCAGTCGCCAACTCAATAACGGAAACAGCCAGCAAACTCTCCTTTAAGCAGTTTGATGTTGGCTGAGTTGTAGGGATCTTGACAGAGTGGATCAAAGCAGCGATTGAGCCGCTGAGCTAGATTAGGAGATGCTTGCTGATAGAACTTCTGTGCTTGACGAGTTAAAACAAGCTCAACTATTACGGCGAATTTGACTGAAGGGAACGACTTCGCCTACTGCGGCTTCCTGCATAGCAGCGTGGAATTTTGTGGTCAACCCTGGAATGTTCAACAACTCCTCAATCGCCTCATCCTCTTCTTTTTGCTCTAGGTAGGTTAAAAAGTCGAGGGCAACACGCAGGCGATCGCACTCTGTTGCTAATCACTTAAGAGTTCATGCTCTATTAGCACAACGCTGCTTTAATCGCTTAACAAATGTAGATTACAGATAGACGTGATCGCAGGCGGTATCCTCAGGGTTGAAGTGTTGTAATCTCAAGATTCTGGTGCGATCGCCTTAAGAGCGCCACCCTTGAGCGTTCGAGAAGTCGGTGTGGTTTAGAGGCGCGTTATTAAACCGAGCATGGGTCAGGTTTGCACGACGAAACAAGGTGCCGGGAGCCTGCCGAATCTGGTGGCAGACCCGCTTTAGGGACTGAAGCGTTAGCCAAAGCAGAATAAGCGTGAGACCACTCAACAAAATTCCTGATGCCGAGTGCTGAGTGCTAAGAAAAGCGATCGCCGTAGTGCCCGTCAAAAAGGCGGCTCCGTATCCCATGACGGCTCTTGCCATCGTTGCTGCGATCATCCCGCTTGTTCCACGCCATCGGGTCAATAACAGTCCGGTGAAGAGGCTGCTGACACCTGCCCCCGCGATCGCCCATTGGGGATCTTTTCCCATAACGCTGCCTGCATAATAAAATCCACTGATTGCTGCTGATAGAATTGCCGACAAAGCGAAAGCCGCACGATCTACTGTGGAACGAGGCGGCACCATGATCCGTAGCCCTGAGCTAATCCCCGCAGCGCATAAACTACTGTAAAGGGCAAGCGCATATCCCCAAGCGCGATCGCCGGGAGTTTGACCCAATGCCCCAAACACCAAACGGCTGATTGCATGACCAGAAACCAGAAAAGTAGCGATCGCAATTCCGACCCAAATCAATTGCTGTCTGGAGGTTTGTCCCGTTTTCACCTGTTCAAAGGTTGCACCGATCAACTCTGCCCCGCTAAAGTCACACCCACGCAGATCCGCCCCGCTAAAATCGATTCCATTTAATGCTTGTCCTCGAAAAGATTGATTTCTTAAATCTTGATTAGCGTAAGAGTGCGATCGAGAGTACATAGGCTCAAAACTCAAAAAAATCTCCTTTGATGAACCTTTCTTTCAAGGTCATTTTTAATCTGTTAAGCATCAGTATTTTATCCTTACCGATCGTCGGTTTTGGCTGGATGGTCGCTCAACGTCCGCCTCAATCTAACTTGAAGAAACCATTGTTTCAAGGAATTGACTATCGCCGTGAGTTTCGCCAGTTGCCACGCCCAGTGATGCTTCACATCGTCGCCATTGATTTGACTGCACCAGGAGTTAAAGCACTGGTTACCCCTGGCATAGTTGCCTCCGACAATCGCGAATTCCATGCTCGAACATCTTTAGAGTTTTTGCAAGAATTTAAGCTGCAAGTTGCGGTGAATGCCAATTTCTTTTACCCCTTTGAAGAAGACTCACCCTGGAGCTATTTTCCTCACAGCGGCGATCGCGTCAATGCAGTTGGGCTAGCCATCTCAAACGGGAGCCAGTACTCACCCGCCGAATCGGAATGGGCAGCGTTATGCTTGACGGCAAACCATGCTCAAATTGTCGCCAATGGAAAGTGCCCGAAAAACACGGTGCAGGCAGTTGCCGGAAGTGCCATGATCGTTGCCGATGGAAAGCAAGCGGTATTAAAGCTAGGAACAGCCGATGGTGAGGGCATTTATTCTCGAACAGCCGTAGCACTTGATCGGCAAGGAGAAAAACTTTGGCTCATTATTGTGGACGATAAGCAGTGGTTATATAGCGAAGGAGTCACTTTAGCGGAACTAGCGCAGATTGCGATTCAGCTTGGAGCAGATAGCGCAGTTAATTTGGATGGAGGAGGATCAACTACGCTCGTGGCTGAGACTTCGGCGGGTGCTACTGTGCTTAACTCGCCTGTGCATACTAAGATACCCATGCGATCGCGCCCGGTTGCCAATCACCTAGGATTCTATGCCCGTCCCATCCGAGCCGCCTCTATTGAAGGTGACTGAGCGCATCACCAACCCCAACACAACTACTAAAGCGAACAATCAATCTCAGCTTAAGTAAGGGCGTTACTCTAAAAATTTACAGATAGCGACGAGCATAAATTTTTGTAAGCTTCCTTTGACCTATGTTGAGCCAAGCTTGGGAAAATCTTAAGAAATCTTGAAAATCATTTTCCCTATGCCATCTTTCAATAATTCCTTAGATTATTGGAGATTTACTCCTATGCCTTCCCTATCTACTGAACAAACCCTATCTATTGAACAAGATATTCAACGTCACATTCCTATTGTGGGTGACATCGCGGCTAAAAGCCCCTTTGCCTATCAAGCCACTCGTGGGGTTGTGGAAGTGGTGAATACCGTGCAAATGGCGATTGCCGAATCATATATTAATGGGCTGGAGGTGCCTGACCCGGTTTTGCGATCGCTGTTTGATACCTGTATGCCCATCTTTTTCGAGTATTTTCCAGCCCTGCTTGCCCCCTACGAATGGGTCTTAGAGGAAACTGACCATGTGGCAGAAGGGTCTAGAGAGTTGATGAAGCTGCAATATGATCTCCCTCAAGGCATGTTGAATCGAATGTTGGGGAACGGAAAACTCATTTACCCAAAATACAGCATGGGATTATGGGAAAAAGGGGCGCTCGATCTAGAGCAATCTCAAATGCACATGATCGACGACATGATTGCAAAGCTTGATATTCAAGATGGCGACAATATCTTAGATTTTGGCTGTGGTTGGGGCTGTGTGCCAAACTATATTTTGTCTAAATTTCCGAATGTCAGATTTGCAGGATTGAATCTCAGCCATGAGCAATGTGAATATATGCGTCAAAAGATGCAAGACCCTGAAAGTTATCTTAGTTCAGGTCGATTCACGCTTGTAGAAGGGGATTTGAACGATGCTCAATTTGAAGAAAAGTTTGACAAAATTCTTTCTGTTGGAGTGTTTTGCCACGTTGGAAATTTAACCCATGCTTTTAGAAAGCTAGCGTCTTTCCTAAAGCCAGAGGGCAAGTTTTTCCTTCATCTGATCACGGTTCGTACTCCCAATAATATTTCTAGCGCTTACACTCACAAATACATTTTTCCCCACGGGCGCTATTGGAGTTTTGATACCGTTCCTACGTTCAACAAAGACTTTAAAACGGTGAATCGCTGGTATCTCAACGGCACTAACTACTCTCAAACCTTTGCGACTTGGCTGAAAAACTTTGATGACAGCTACAACGATGTCAAAAATCTTGACTATGGCATCGACTTCGCTAGGTTTCGTCGCATCTGGCGGTTTTATCTAATCTGGTTTGTTTCCAATTTTGCTAGCTGCAATGGCGAGATTAACGGCAACGGTCAGTTTCTCATGGTTCACACTAATCGATGATTCTATGCAAGAAACCTCTCATAAAATTAGGGGCAGATTTGGCATCTACCCCTAAGAACCGAAAATTGTAGGCTGATGAGTCAATGATCGGGTAGCGATCGCAATTCATCGATCGCACAATGAGCGATCGCAAGGCTAAGTCGTGCCTTTTGAATTTCTGATAGCTGCTGCCATTCCGTTTGGGGAGTTTGACTAAGCAAATTATCCACGGCGGTCTGCGATCCACTGTTTCGCATCGGTTCCAGCAGTCGTGCCTGCACGTAAAGGTCTTCTTGCCCCAGATTAATTGCCACATCTTGAATGCACTGCACCAGTTGATCTGCCACTGATAATGATTCTGTAACCGCTCTGCGAGAGTCTGCCATTAGCCTTTGAGCCTGAGCCGCGATCGATGCCAGTAACTCTTGGGGCATCCGAGCCGCAAACCGTTGAGCCAAGGAATTTTGTAGGCTAGTCGTAGACCATCGCCGATCAATCTCAGCAAAAAAGCCATTGGCGCGATTGGTAATCTCCGATTCTTGCCAGCCATCTAAAAAAGAGGCTTGCTCCGATTCAGCATAAAACCCTGCCGATTCAGGATCGCATGGGTTCCAGGGATAGGAAATTTTGGCACCCGGTAGGGCTTCAACCTGCACGGCATCTTCGGTGAAGGGCTGATCAGCCATCCCAGTAAAACGAACCCCCTCAGCCTGAAAAAGAGCGCTGAGAAAATCGCGATCGCCCTGTTCATCGTTGTCCCCAAATTCCGGCTCACCTGAACACATATGCTTTTTCATCACGGACTCCTGCATGCACTAACTAATGATTGGGTCTAACAATGGCTGCCAACCCCTGTACTAAGCTACCTACATCGCGATCCCGGTTCGTTTCGGAACGTTAGTTAAGAATATCCCTAATCTGAGTAAACATACCTCATTTGGCATAGAAAACTGTAGAGTTCGGAGTATAGCCTTATCGGGCATTCCAGCAACGGAGTTTGGAGGGGAGCCTGTCACTTTTGCGCCGTCACCGTTCGGCTGAGCGCTCACGTCGAAGCCCAAAATTCCTCGCCGAGGGCGGGAGATGAATTTTGGGATAACTATTTCCAAACGACACAGAAGATGTCACCGAAAGTCAAAACCATGTAATCAATTAGGCAAGGTAAGCTGGTCAGCATTCAAGTTGCATAAAATCGGGTTTAAAACCCTTGCTGTTAGGGGATCAGTTTGGAAAAAGTAGATGGCGATTAGCTTAACGCAACAAAAGAGGGAACTAACTTTATCAGATCCCTCTTTCTACTATTATGTTCGTCTACATAAATCCCTAAACTCAGTGATGTTCTTAGCCGTGAGACATCATATCAATCGCAACAGTCTGGAAACGATCGCACTGTGTAGTCCTCCGTCCCAACATATTTCTCCAACGCTAAAGTAGATGCAGGCGTGACTAAGTGATCCTTTTCGGCGTGGCGTATAGATTCAGGACAGGCATGGAGATCTTCCCTAAGTTGACCTGCTTATCTCCGATCATCACTTCACCTTTGATCAACTTATTTCCCTGATAGAAATCTTTAAGGAACTGTCGATAGGTCTCCCCTGCTTGATCGGGGCTATCAAAGATCCACTTCTCCATCCGCAGAAAGTTCAGCAGCTTGTCTTCGCTATCCATAATTTCTGGAAAATCTAGATATTTTTGAATCCCTAACTGCCAGGGTTTTAGCATCAAAAACTCAATGTTGAGATAATCGCCAGGGATATTGCCTGAAGCATCCACCATCTGATCGATATCTACAGCCTCAGCCCCCAACGTGCAGCCTCCCTGCATATTCAACAGCGCATGGTCGCGTTGAAAATCGACCGGAGTAACCATCACAATTAGGTTCTTCACCTTGGCTGGATAGATGGCACTGTAGCAGAGGCTCGATGTTCCACCCTGGCAAATTCCTAGCAGGTTGATTTTGTCTAAACCATGCTTTGTGCTGATGAAATCAACACAGTTATTGATAGAGCCATTAATATAGTCATCAAGAGTCAGCCAACGGGAGGTACGGCGATCGCGATCTCGCGGTTGTAGTCAAGAGAACGGATTTTGAATTTTGCTCTCTTCTTCTAGGGGAGAACTTCCAACAATGCTTTAATTTGATCATTGCAGATATGATTGGTGTTCTGACTGTATATATTTTCCGGCTTTTAAAAAGCCCAGTTCTATCATCTATTCTTGCCATTTCAACGCTGACTTTATGTTTGAAACTGTTTTTTGGAGCGCGTTTGCCGCTGGAATTGTCAGTTCTTGTTCAATGCCTTTGGGTGCATTGACTTCCTTAGTTTGGCAACCCAGAGATCGAGTGTTGGCTTTTTTGATTGCCTTTGGGGGAGGTGCTTTACTTGCCGCTGTCGTGATTGATTTGGTGGGTAGTGTTAAAGAAAAAGGTCATATTTTAGAGTTAATCGTTGGCTCAATTATCGGAAGTTTATTCTTTATAATAGTCAATCAAATTGTTAATAATTCTGGGGGTTTCTTACGAAAACCATCGACCCTACTAGCCTATCTAACTCAACAAGAAAGCCGCCGCTTTGCACAGAGAATGACTCAGTTAAAGCACCTGGAATTCTTTCAAGATCTGCCTCAAGAGTGGCGGCAAAAAATCGCTCAGGTGTTGTGGATCGCTCCATCTCCAAAAGGCACAACGCTCTATCGTCAGGGCGATCCAAGTGAAAGTCTTTATATTGTTGATCAAGGAAAAGTAGATTTATTAGATCCTCAAGCCGGATTAACCCCGCTCAGGCATCTCACGACTAATGATGTTTTTAGCAAATTGGCATTTTTCACAGGCAGTCCTCATCAAACAGTCGCAGTGGCGATCGCAGATACTCAACTAGCAGTTTTGTCTCGTTCAGATTTTGAGGAATTATTAGAAACTTCTCCCTATTTAGTGGATGCAACTGAGCAGTTTATTCAAAGTAAGGAAGTTGCCGATTATCTGCAACAGTATCAGGGATTAACCGAAGCTGAAGTTGAGGCATGGATCAAGTTAGCCCCAGAAAAAATACATCAAGAAAGAAGAATTCCAGCCGCAGTGACGATCGAGCAGAAAGAAGCTGAATTTTTGCAGGTTGCTCGTCAAGTTCGCCGATTTCCGGTGTTTGGCTATTTGCCTCAAGAAGATTTAGAAGAAATTGCGGCTCGTTTAATGTATCGGCGCACTGAAAGTGGCAATGTTTTTTTTCAGCCGAGTGAAGTTGCCGATCGCTTATATTTGCTGCATCAAGGACAGGTTGAGATTTTTTATCCGAGTCATCTCAACAAGCCTTCGATGATTCTCACTGCCGGAGATGCTTTTGGAGAATTAGCCTTTGTCACGGGCGCACTTCATACGGTGACCGCGATCGCCAAAACGGATGTGGCAGGATGGATATTGAGAAAGCAAGACTTTGAGGAACTGTTGCAACAGTCTGAAAGTTTTAGAGAGAGTGTCCAACTATTTTTGGAAACCCCTGGAATCAAAGACTATTTTGAGAAACGGCACAACTTTGACTCGACTAAAACCACAGCATGGGTCGAGCAAGCCCTCGAAAGTATGAATGCGGGAGAATTGATGCCTGCGGCGACGATCATGTCTGGGGATATCAAGTCCCATACAAACGCCCCAATGTCGATTTGGCTGGGCTTGCTGATGGATGCAATTCCTGAAGCCTTAACCATTGGAGCGCAACTGTCGCATCATCCTATCAGTGCTTCCCTGCTGGCTGGGTTATTTATCGCCAACTATCCAGAAGCGCTGTCCAGTTCCAAGGGGATGAGAGAGCAGGGCTTTCCGGTTCCCAAAATTTTGGTCATGTGGACTGTAATTATGCTAATAACTGGGATTTTGGCGGCTGTTGGCAGCGTGGTGTTCGCGAATTCATCAGAATCAGTCATCTCATTGTTGGAGTCGATGGCGGCTGGAGCCATCCTGACCGTGATTGCCGAAACGATGCTACCAGAAGCCTATGCGAAGGGCGGTTCAGTTGTAGGATTATCTACGTTGCTTGGCTTTCTCGTGATTATTGTGATCACTAGCTTTGAACCGTAAGACTTAGAGTGCTGAACCTTGCGCTTGACTTTCACTTACGACGCTTAATTTTTTATACTACGCTTACTTCACTTTATGAACCATTTGGGATTAGAAGGCAAAGTCGTTTTAGTGACGGGCGGCAATCGAGGAATTGGAGCCGCGATCGTCAGGCTGTTAAAGGAACTGGGAACTCAAGTCGCTTACACTTATCGCAGCGATCGCACGGTTCATGATGAGACTCTAGCGCTTCAAGCCGATGTCACTGATCCAACCGTGATGGCAGCAGCCGTAGAAGTTGTGGAGCAGAAACTAGGAGCGATTTACGGCGTAGTGGCGAATGCTGGAATTACCCGCGATAACTTTTTTCCAAAACTCGCGATTGAGGATTGGGATGCCGTGATCGACACGAACTTGAAAAGCATTTACAACACGCTGAAACCCGTGATTCCTGGGATGTATGAGCGGAAATCAGGCGAGATCGTCTGTATCAGTTCGATTTCGGGTGAGCGCGGCAATATCGGTCAGACCAGCTATGCTGCATCCAAAGCAGGCGCGATCGGTCTAACTAAATCTCTTGCACTAGAAGGGGCACGGTATGGAGTGCGCGCAAATGCAGTGGCACCAAGCTTCATTGAGACGGAGATGACTGAAGCCATTCCCGATAAAGTCAAGGAAAAGATCACTGCCGAGATTCCGTTTCGGCGCTTTGGTAAGCCGGAAGAAGTGGCTTGGGCAGTGGCGTTTTTGCTATCCCCGATCGCCAGTAGTTTCGTCACTGGCACGGTTCTCTCAGTCAACGGTGGGCACAACACTTAGCAATCTTGCAAAAAAGAGCATCCTGTAATTTTTTTGTTGATTTACAGATACCTGTAGGGGCGCGGCATTCAGTCTTCGATAAAGTCGTCAATCTGTTGCCCGAATGCCACGCCCTTACGCAAGATGCCCGTTCTGCTTGACTACGCCGCGCTGACCATGAGTACAGGTTGCCCAACGGATTGCCCGATTAGTTGATCGTAGGCATCCTCGACATCGTGCAGTTGAGTCAGGACATCGTTATCCAGCAGGTTGAGGCGGCGCTCTTCAGACTGTTGGTTGATTTCATAATCTTCCTTTTGCTGAAGCAACTCATCCAGTTCAGTCTTGCGAGATTGAATATCTTCATTCATCCGCTTGACTACTTCTTGTTGATAAGTGTCGAAGCACTCTTTGACCGCTTGATAGACCTGGAAAGACTGCTCTTGAGCGATCTGAGGCAGTAGCTTGATTAGTTCTTCCCGCATGGTTAGCACTACTTTTCGGCGTGCCATTTCAGCCGAATAACTGCCCAGCCCCAGACCCGCTAATGCCATACCCACAGGACCTAGGAAAATCCCTGTGACGGTATAAACCATCGTGGTAGCCAGCACCGCGCCGCCAAAGTTCAGCAAAATCTGCTTCCAGTCAAATACGCCCGTCCCCGCCATGGCGATCGCGCCCACATCGCCCGTGGTCAGCGCATACAGACCCACCGCCCATTTTGCCCAGCGGGGAGATTTATCCTCCGCACTCAGGTTAGCGTTGGGCATCACCTTTTGCCCCGTCAGTTTTTCGGTCATGCGATCGGTGACTTGCAGATAGGTTTCCCCATACTGAGTGGCACTCTTAGCTAAACCGAGAAAGGCGACATCCATATCTTTTTGGGCAGTCAGACTCCAAGCCGCGATTTTGTCGAGTAGATATTTCTCGAATGCGACTCGCAGGGCTGCCTCAAACTCTTGACGTTTGCCCTTTTGCAGAAAGTCAAAGAATTTTAGCTCTGGCTGATAGCGGACAAAATCAGCTTCAAAGGTCGATGCCAACCCTGGCAAATAGGAACGGAAGGAGTTAGAACTGGCGCTTGCCTGCCGTTCTCCCACAATGCGGATTTCATCTTTGAACTGATCTCGAATCGTGACCAGTTGATCAAATTCGGGTTGAACCGAGCGAATTTTTTGTCGCAGTTCTTGAATGTTTTCGCTCAGTAAAGGAATCCGGCGATCGCAGGCTTCATGCACTGTGCGGTATGCTTGACGGGC
>CASBQE010000340.1 GCA_949127665.1 Synechococcales cyanobacterium PMM_0083 | reverse complement strand
GCTTGCAAACGCATTCCCGGTTTTGCGGGTTGGGAAGCCTGTTGCTGGGTCTGAACCCACGCACTGCCGGAGGTTTGCCGGACTGCTAACCAGCGGTTAACCCCAACTTGCAAAGCACTGGCATCAGGGCGATTGAGTAGGCTAATCAGACCGACTCCTAATCCAATGCCTAGTAATAAATAAGGAAGTTTGAGTTGAATCTTCATGAGATGCGTGTGAAATGCCTACAATGCTTCTGTGGATATACTCCTGCATTCCCTAAACATCTTGAAAACTAAAACTTAATTAAGAGAGTTGTTCTGGCGATCGCGGCTCAAGTTTCTCTCCCATAACTGCGAAAAAAGTAGTGGGCTGCTGTCTTCCTCGTAATTGAATGGTGCCTGCGGGTTTGACTGCATAGCGATCGCCCAAGCAAGACAGAGTTTCGCCTGTGATCAATAGGTGGTAAGGGTTCTCTTCTACCACGTTTTTATTGAGCGCTTCCAACCGAGCAGCAATATTGACCACATCTCCCAAAACAGAATAGTTCATTCGACGGGCACCGCCGACGCTGCCCGCAATCACCATGCCCGTATGAATGCCAATGCCAAATTGGATTAGGGGTTTGCCTTCCGCTGCCAGTTGGCGATTGAGCCGTTGTAGTTGATTATGCATGGCAATACTTGCCGCGATCGCGTTAACAGCATCCTGCTGAATTTCAGCCTGAATGGTATGCGGAATCGGCACCCCAAACACTGCCATAATTGCATCGCCGATGTATTTATCTATCACGCCGCCATGATCCATAATGCAATCGGTCATCGTTTCCAGATAACGATTGAGCCAGTTCAACAGGTCGCGAGGCGTGAATGTTTCTGAAATGGACGTAAAACCGCGAATATCCATAAACAGAACTGTGGCGATTTGCTCATGGGCGTTTAGATGACCGTCTTCTAAAATGTTGTCTTTCTGTTTCCACAGCAATTTGGCAGTTTCGGGCGCAACGTATTTAGAAAACAAATCCATCAGCCGCAGCTTTTCACGGTGTTCTCGAAGTTCCATGCCAACCCCAGTTAGGATAATGGTTGCCAGCGGTGTGGCGATTGGTAGCCATTGATGGTAGAGGCAGAACAGGGTCAAAGCCGCGATCGCCCAAGCGATTGATAGCCCCGTCAACACGCCAACACGCCCAATGGGTCCCCGCTTGGCTATCAGTGCGTTGGTCAAAATCCCCAAGCTAAATAACAGGAGAATGACGACAGGTTTGGGCAGGGGTTGAAGGTCGCGGTGATTGAGCAAGTTATCAATCACTGCTGCATGTTTGTAAATCCCAGCGGTAGGCGGGTTGTAGTTGAGTGGTGTTCGCAGCGGATCAACGCCAGTGGCAGAGGTTCCCACTAGCACAAGCTTGTTGGTAAACTGAGCCGCGTCTACTTTGCCCTGAATCACATCGGCGAAGGAATAAGTGGGAACATTTTGAACGGGTTGTATCCAGTTGAGCCAGATTGATTGCTCTGCCAAATCTGGGATCGGGGTTGGCAACGGGATCACGCTGGGTAGCGTTTGGCGATCGCTGCCAACAGTATTTTGAATGCTTTCGGTGTAAACCTGAAGCATCGCCACCCCTAAGGATGGAAATTGATTGAGATAAAGCTGGCTCTGGCGCGTAATGCCGTCTGCATCAGGGCGATGATAAACATGACCCTGACGAGCAACGGAGGCAAAGGCAGGCACTAGGCTAATTTGATGCCCTTGGTCATCTGCGGCGATCGCCAACACAACGTTGCCGCTCGTTTCCATTGCTGTTGCGAATGCCTGATCCTGCTCGGTTGTTTCTGCAAAAAGAATATCAAAGCCGATGGCAGCGGGTTGAGCAGGCTGAAGCGTTTCCAGTAGTTGCGTATAGTAGCGACGCGACCACGGAAACCGACCGTATTGTTTGAGGCTGGCTTCATCGATCGCAATGACGGCAATTCTAGAATCCCAACTGGCATGAGGCAGTGTTTCACGCGCTTTAAATAGCAATGTATAAGCGAACCGCTCAAACGATTGCCAACCGCCGAATAAAAAAATCACAAGGACGATGCTAGTTGCGGCAATCCCTGGAAAAACTGGATAAATTGCATAATAACAGCGACGAAGGTTGGGATTTAAGCCGCTTAGTCGCTGAACCCATTGACGAATTATCATGTGATTTCCTATGGACGGTAGACGACCCTGGCATCTAAGCCCCGCGATCGCAGCATTGCAGAGATGCTTGCAGCCCGGTTATAGTCAGCAAATGCGCCTGCATGAACATAGCTTCCCAAACGAGAGTTCGTCAGAAAAGCGTTTGGAACGCATTGCCGCACCCCATTCAAAGTGTTGGGACTGGCAGCAGGCACCACTACGACATGAGGGGTGTCCTTGGTTCGTCCGATAACGATCACCGTTCCTGCTGGGTTGGGCTGAATGCGATCGCTGAAAGGCAGACATGGCTCAGCATTTGCCTTGGATGTCAGCATCCCAACTAGGCAAATTGCAACAGTGTAGACAAGACACCTATTCATGACGAATTCTCTTTAGCTGCTCATCATCTATGAAGATACTGTAAATAGTATTGACAGATACTGGGTGACTCTAACAAACCGGATTTTTTCTATTACTTTCACAGCGATCGCTAGTCTTATGCTGCGCTACCTGAGCGATCGTGCTGACAAAGTGATCAAGGTCAACAGGTTTGGGAAGCCACTTCTGAAAGTCTGCGGCTATGGCTAGGAAATCGTCGTTTCCCTGAATGTAAGCTGACACGGCAATTGCAGGCAGAAATTGACCTGACTCCGCTTCTAACGTTCTCAGCTTGCGAAGCAAAGAGTACCCATCTTCATCGGGTAAAGCAATGTCGCTGATCACAATATCTGGAGTGAACTGGGCAAGAATGGCTAAGGCTTCACCAACGGAGGTGGCTATTGCCAAATATGCTCCTGCGCCTTCCAGAACGTAGGCATACAAAATTTGGCTATCTAGATCATCTTCAACAACTAGAATCCTTAACCCTGTGAGATCTGAAACTTGATTCTGCACACTGGATTCCTTGGTAGTTTTCTCAAATCACAAAGCTTTGATCAACGAATGTAGGGATTAAAAAGACACTGTAAATCTTTCTAGATCAAGAAGTCAGTACGGCTTTAAACAAAGAACCAGTTTTTAGTCATTATTTTTGGCGGATTGTCCGAATGCTGAGGCTCTAGCCTCAGCATTCGGGACAATTCTTTTTTGTTCTCAAGCGATGCTCTGGGGACTAAGCGAGGATAGTAACTGGTTTCACACCGCTCAATTTTACCGTTTGTTTGAAAGTTGGGAGCGCGATCGCGGGGCAAGTTAGGCTAAATCTTGGTGCAGGCGATCGCTTAAATTATCTTCAGCATCCAGTTCATCCTGCCGACAGTTTGCCAAAAAATCGTAGAGCCATTCTTTAGGAACTGTGGGAAAGGTGGGACTGGTTTCTGCTTCAACATACTGCTGATTTTGCATTTGATAAATCCGGAGGACGCGACCATCAAACCGCCAAAATTCAGGCACATTCATGTTGGCATAAAGCCGATTATTATCAATATCGGTGTTAATAATATCCACTTCCACAATCAGATCGGGGGCTGAATCTGCTTCCAGATCAACATTTCTGCCTGACACGCGCGGCTGATTTTGAATGTAAAAGGCTTCGTCTCAGGGCTTTTTTTGAGCGAGATGATGCTTTAGATTAGCGCAGTGGAAGTCTGGTTTTATCTTGAGGCAAATACCCTTCAATCAGCAAATCTGAGCCGATCGCGCGCCAGCTTATTTGCTCCAAGGTCAGGGCTTCGGTCATTTTTTTCAGCCCCAAATCGCCGACGGGAGTGGGAGCCGCCACTCCGCCGATGATTTTGGGAGCAATAAAGGCAAGGATTTTTTGCACAGCCCCTTCAGCGATCGCACGAGCTGCCAAAGTGCCACCACATTCCCATAGCACTGTTAGAAATCCGCGATCGTAGAGGTGCGCCATGACCGTGCTAGGGGTGAGGGATTCCAGATCCACCACTTCCACACCGCGCCGCTTCAATTCAGCTTGAAACGCAGATCGAACACCCACTTGGGTAAACACCAGGGTAGACGCAGTGCTTGTATTCCAGACATTGGCGGAGTCTGGGAGGTCGAGTGTGCGGCTCATGATCACCCGTAGCGGGGTGTGACCCGGTTGGCGACTGGTGAGTAAGGGATCATCTGCGCGCACGGTGTTGCCACCTACAATCACGGCATCGCAAGTTGCCCGCAGTTGATGAACTTCGCCCCGTGCCGCTTCACTGGTGACCCAGGCGCTATGCCGAGTCATTGTAGCGATTTTGCCATCTAAGGTCATGGCATACTTTAAAATGCCAAAGGGTCGATGGTGCAAAATGCGATGCGCAAAGGCTTCGTTTAGTGTTTGACAGGCAGGTTCTTCAATGCCAACAAAGACATCAATGTCAGCCTGTTTGAGGCGATCGCTGCCTGCACCCGCAACTTTAGGGTTGGGATCGATCATGCCAATCACGACCCGTTGAATTCCAGCAGCAATCAGCGCTTCTGAGCAGGGAGGAGTGCGTCCGTAATGATTGCACGGTTCTAAATTGACATACAACGTTGCGCCCTGAGCGCGATCGCCTGCCTGTCGCAGCGCCAACACTTCCGCATGGGGCGCACCTGCCTTGGGATGAAAGCCTTCTCCAACGATCGCGCCATCATTCACAATTACGCAGCCCACCAGAGGATTGGGGGCAGTTTTTCCTGCTGCTTGCCGCGCCAATTCTAAACAACGCTGCATCATCACGCGGTCAATTTCAGTCATCTAAAGCGCTAACCTGAAACTGTTGTGAGATCCTCGACCGAATTTAGAGATCACTACATCGATCCAGCCAATCTTGATAAGACTGGGTGAGGCTACTGTCGTCCAATTCAATCTCAATCCGAATGCTTTTACACTGATGGCGTAGAGTTTTGGCGATCGCGTCTATTACAGCACTCGCTGTTTTAGCTGACTTGAACTCACCGCTGACCGTTGGTTTCCCAGCGATCGCTGGCACCTCGTCGCTAAAGGTGCCTTGGCTCAAGTCAACTTCTGCCAAAGTCTTTTGCTCTGGGCTAACTTGCTCAATCACCAAAACTTCATAGCGAACGGGCACCTGAATCATCCGCGTCTCGATCTTTTTGCGAATAATTACTTCCCCAACTTTGCGCCGCTCGTATTCCACTTGCAACCGTTCTTCTAGCAACGGCACCATGTCATCTAGAGAGGCAACAATCG
>CASBQE010000339.1 GCA_949127665.1 Synechococcales cyanobacterium PMM_0083 | reverse complement strand
TCTGGCAAAAGCACTTCAGAAACTATGGCTGCTTTGGGTTTAAAGCCCGATCAGAAAAAGAAAATTGCAGAGATCGCCAAGAATTCTGCTGGCGAGATTATGAGTGTGCTAAACCCACAGCAAAAGAAACAGGTCGTCACTTATCTGAAGCAACGGCAGGGAGGACTTGAATAGCGCCTAGCTGCTGTATCGAATTCCTTGCTCGTGAAGTTGACGAACAAAGAACTCTTCGAGGGAAGGTCGAGCGAGATGCATATCAATGAGCTGAGCGCCCATGAGGGTTAGGCTGGCGAGAAAATCTTGAGGATTGCCGAGAACCTGTCCTTGCCAGCAGCCATCCTTAAACTCTAGATTGCTAAGGCGGTTTTTTAGCACATCAGGATTGCCGCCTTTGACTTTGGCGTGATAAGCCTCGGAGGTTCCTAGAAGCTCTTGTAAGGAACCCATACAAATTAGTTTTCCTTCGGCGAGAATGGCGACGCGATCGCAAATTAGCTCGACATCTGATAGGATATGACTATTAAAAAAGATGGTTTTTCCCTGCGACTTCAAAGATAGAATAATTTCGCGAATTTGAAAGCGTCCCATCGGATCAAGCCCAGACATGGGTTCATCTAGAAACACTAACTCTGGCTCATTGATTAATGCCTGCGCCATGCCAATTCGTTGCAGCATCCCTTTTGAATATTGCCGCAACTGCTTACGTTTCGCTGCTGACTGCGCCAATCCGACTAAATCTAGCAGTTCGGGAATCCGCTGCCGCTGGATGGAAGCCGGAATGCCAAACAACCCTGCGGTAAATTGCAGCATTTCCCAGCCAGTCAGGTAGTCATAAAAGTAAGCATTTTCGGGTAGGTAGCCAACTCGCTGTTTGGTGGCGCGATCGCCAATGGGGTTCCCTAGTAATAAGGCTTTTCCACCAGAGGGACGCACAATTCCTAGCAGCGTTTTTAGCAAGGTCGTTTTGCCTGCGCCGTTGGGTCCTAGCAATCCAAACGTTTCGCCTTGAAACACTCTCAGCGTGCAGCTTTTAAGTGATTCAACTTTTTGATTAAGCCAAAACCCAGTTCGGTAGGCTTTGCGTAACTCGTAGGTTTCTACAACGGCTGGACGCTCAATAATCGCGGATTGAGCCAGTGAGTCAACGACGGACACCATAACGCTTTATTTCCCCAAACTCCCAACTCCAGAGTGTACCTTGTTTTCTATTTTTTACCGATTATGAGCAAATTTTGTCAATGTTGCTGAATTTAACAAAGGTGTAAACTTGAGGGATAAGGACATTGAGGAAGTGAGAGATGGATCGATCAAAGTTTGTTGCAATTACCACGGGCGCGATCGCGATCGCGCTGAGCGTAGGCTATCTGCTGCTGGTGCAACTTCTCGACTTTCGCGGCATGACGGCACCTGCACCCATGGGCTGGCTAGGGTTTTAGAAATTTGCGGATCGTATCAACCTAGAGTTTTTTGTAGGGTGCGATCGCTGACTATGCGATCGCAGTCAATCACCTCAGTTCATCTAACATTCTCAATCACCCGCCGCAGATAACCTCGAACGTCCAGCAGATAACCTCTCGGCGATCGGGGTGCATTAAGGTTGTTAGACCGCGCTGCGAAGAATTCCTCAAGGTAATGCTGTAATTACTACCAAGCCCCCAGAAACAGCCTGGATTTTTAACTTATAGCCTTCTAGTAGACCCATCCCAACTCATGGATCTGCCTCTGACTCATTAATTTCAACTGATCTAACCTGACCATCCCAAATCACTAAAGCTTCATAAACGTTAAACATGCACAAACTTCCATTGCCTAGCACACCTTCTTGCTGCATGTACCAGGTTAGATCTAGAGTTGTGATGACAGCAGATGGCAAAGTTAGAAAGCCTGTGTATCCAGTGTCAATGACTGCTTTAATTCCCTGATTTTGTTGATTTTCACCGAGTAGGGCTAACTGTACGATCGCCTCTCGGTTAGCATTCACGTTTCCAAGAATCATACGGATGTCGTGGGAGAGCGAAAACCGAAGCGATGAACGGCACGATGCCCGATCCGAATTCCAAAGATTTGAGCTTCAGGAAGGCGCTTCAACAATTGCTTGGGAGCAGTAAGACTATTATCAGCCACTTCAAAGGCTCCGGTTTCAATGTAGATCGCAACAATCTTCCCATGATTACCTTCCTCAACTTGGGGGCGAATCTGGGTTTCATAGAGTTCGTCGCCGCGCTGGGCAAATTCTTCTTTGCTATGTCGGGGTTGTCGGACTGCCATAGGCTGAACCTCGTTGCGATCCGCCTCCTTTCATTTTAGACTGGAAAGTCAGTCGTTGACTTCAGAGGTTGTCGGTAGTGGACTAGACCTGTAGATCGGGTCAGACATCTACACCAAATTCATAGCGGTTGATGAACAAACCAATGACGACATCGTGTAACCAGATTGATTTGGAAAAACAAATCGTTTTGCGGGCTAAACGTTTAATCCTTGTGCGTAACGTTAAATGCTTGCGCTCAATCTTTTGAGTATGGCGTTTACCAACCGTGTGAAAAGCTGGATCAATATGCCGTTCATAAGCTCCCCAGCCATCGGTGTAGAACTGCATGATGCCAAAGGGTTCTAACAAGGCTTTGAGTCC
>CASBQE010000338.1 GCA_949127665.1 Synechococcales cyanobacterium PMM_0083 | reverse complement strand
TCCCTATTCCCTATTCCCTATTCCCTATTCCCTATTCCCTATTCCCTATTCCCTATTCCCTATTCCCTATTCCCTATTCCCTGTTCCCTATCCCCTATTCCCTCTGCAACTGTGTCTACCAATCCCGCGCCCTCTACTCTGCCTAATTTTCCTGATCTGTGGCAAGAAACCTTAGGTTGGCAGCCCAGCGTTGCCCAAAATAGTTTATTTCAGCAGCTTTATGAAGGGATTCTGGAAGGTAACCAGCAGCTTAATTTGACCCGTATTACTGACCCGGTGGAGTTTTGGGAAAAACACCTGTGGGACTCGCTCAGTGGCATCAAGTCGTTTCTCCAGACACCTAGCGATACTCTGACACCTGACACCCAACATCCGACACCTTATCAAGTGATCGACATTGGCACGGGCGCAGGATTTCCGGGGTTGCCGATCGCGATCGCCCAACCCAACTGGCACGTCACCTTACTCGACTCCACCCGCAAAAAGCTTGATTTTGTCAACCAGTTGGTGGAGCGTTTGAATATGCAGAATGCGACCACATTGGTAGAACGAGTGGAGCAGATTGGGCGCGATCGCGTTCATCGAGAACAGTATGATTTGGTGCTAGTTCGAGCCGTGGGCGCGGCATCTATCTGCGTAGAGTATGCTCTGCCGTTGGTAAAAATTGGTGGATTGGCAGTGCTGTATCGGGGGCAGTGGCTTGAAGAAGAAGCAAAAGAGCTTGCTCCGGTGGTGAATTTGTTGCTAGGTGGTGAGTTAGAACACATTGCAGCGTTTAAAACACCCATTACTCAGGGCGATCGCCACTGTCTATATATTCGCAAGGTTGCACCAACTCAACTTCTCTACCCTCGCGCTGTAGGCATTCCCGCCCAAAAACCATTGGCGCTTACTTCAACAATTTCTTCACCGCGTCGATCAAATCAGGCGGATGATACGGCTTTGTAATATACGCATCTGCACCTTGCTTCATTCCCCAATACACATCAAACTCTTCGCTTTTACTGGTACACATGACCACAGGAATATGCTTAGTGTTGGGTTCGTTTTTTAGCCAGCGGCATAGCTCGTAGCCATTTTTACGCGGCATCACAATATCTGTGACAACGAGATCAGGGAGATTCGCCTTAATTTTGGTGATTGCCTCTTCGCCATCGATCGCTTCAACTACATTAAAGCCACTTCTTCGGAGTTGGTCTGAAACCATTTGCCGCACAGTAAGGCTGTCATCCACGATTAAAACGGTATGCATAACTCCCAATTGACTCGTAATTCAGGGCGGAGACGACTTAGTTCAGTTTAGAGGACGAACAGGAGTTAGTCTATGACAGATTGTGCCAACCGCCAAACTCTGTTGAATCTGAGTTCTGAGTTTCGAGTTCTGAGCTTTGAAGTCATATTTTTCACCCCATGCCGTACTCCGAACTCCGTAGTCCGCACCTTTTTATCAGTTGCGAGTCAAACTATCTAGTTGCGCGACTTCTTCCTGGGTGAGGCTCCAGCCGATCGCCCCTGCATTTTGCACCGCTTGATCGGCATTTTTGGCACCAGGGATCGGCATGACGTTGCCTTGGGCGATCAGCCAATTCAGCGCAACTTGGGCAGGAGTGCGTTGATGGGCATTACCGATTGTGTTTAATGCGTCGACCAAAGGGGCGATTTTTTCCAATCCATTCTGGTTGAATCGGGGATCAATCCGCCGTGCCCCTCGCAAAGTTTGCTCTGAGTCTGGGGTGTATTTGCCTGTCAACAACCCTTGTGCGAGAGGACTGTAGGCAAGAATGGCAACATCCAGTTCCCTCGCCGCATCTAGTACCCCGTTCGTTTCAATCTGGCGACTCAGCAAGGAATAGAGCACTTGGTTTACTGCTAGGGGAATGCCCCGTGCCGCCAAAAATGTGTGAGCCTGCCGCATTTGCTCAGCAGAATAATTGCTCACGCCGATCGCCCCAATTCTGCCTTTGTCCACTTCATCCGCGAGGGCATTCATCAAGGTGCGCTGACTCATCAAAAAGTCGAGGGGCCAATGCACTTGATACAACGCCACGCGATCAACCTGAAGTCGTTGCAGGCTAGCGGTGAGGGTGTCTGCGATCGCTTGAGCATTCAGCCGCCACGGCAGGGGAAAGTATTTGGTGGCGATTTGAATAGGCTGATCGGTTTGCCTGAGGAACTGCCCAATCAGCCGCTCCGATTCGCCCAAGCCGTAAATCTCAGCGGTGTCGAAAAAGGTGATGCCAGCCTCAACGGCAGCATGGAAGGCTTCGCGCACCTGGTCGGCTCCGTAGTCTTTGCCATAGCTCCAAAACAGGCTGTCGCCCCACGACCATGTACCAATGCCGATCGCCGGCACAATCAATCCATTTTTGCCCAAAGTAACGGTTTGCACGGTTGTTTGCATGGCGATCGCTCTCCAATGTGTAACTTTTTCTTCACACTTCTAGTGTATTCCGTGGCTTCCCGGTTCGACCTCTCCAATTCCTTTTAATCTAGAAACTGGTGGCAATATCAAACCTGGTTTAGAAGAAGTATGGCAAGCAGCAATCTGTCTAGTTCACAACCCAATTCACAGCGGTCGTCTAGCGAGGCGGCTCCTGTTTCCACCATTACCCTGCTGACGATGTTTCGGTTGGGACTTTACCAAATGGGACTGGGCATGATGTCGGTGTTGGCATTGGGCGTGATGAATCGGGTGATGATTGGTAACTTGGCGATTCCGGCAACGATCGCAGCGGGGGCGATCGCCATGCACCAGTTTGTTGCGCCTGCACGAGTCTGGTTTGGGCAGAGATCGGACAGCAGACCAATATTGGGGCATCATCGTACAGGCTACGTTTGGATCGGCACTGGCATCTTTGCGGTGGTTTCGTTTTTGGCAGTGCAGGTGATGTGGCAACTGGGCAGTGCCGCTCCTGGCTCTGGCTCGTTCTATGGCTGGGCGGGTGTTTTGGGATTGACTTTTGCCGTCTATGGCTTGGCACTCAGCGCCGGATCGACACCCTTTGCAGCGTTGCTGGTAGATGTGTCGGATGAGGGCAACCGCTCCAAACTGGTGGGCGTAGTTTGGTCGATGCTGATGGTGGGGATTGTGATTGGGGCGATTTTGATTAGTGTGCTGCTGAAGCAGGTGACCAACGATACGCCGATCGCGGTGATGCAGGCTTCGATTAATCGAGTGTTTGTGATTGTGCCGGCGATCGTCGTGGGGTTGGCAGTGGTGGCAACCGCAGGCATCGAAAAGAAATATTCGCTCTATCGGTTGCGGTCTACCGTCAGCGATCGCGAAGACAAAATCACCTTTGGTCGAGCCTTGCGCGTATTGACCGCCAGCCGCCAAACCGGAATTTTCTTTACTTTTCTGCTGGTGATGACCATTAGCCTATTCATGCAAGATGCCATTTTGGAACCCTATGGCGCGAAGGTGTTCAATATGGAGTTCTCTAAAACCACGCTGCTCAACGCCTTTTGGGGAACGGGCACCCTAATCGGCATCAGCACTACAGGTTTTTTGATTGCACCCCGAATTGGCAAAAAAAACACCGCTAAGCTCGGCTGCCTCTTAGTTGCAGGTTGCTTCATATTGCTGATTTTGGCAGGCTTCACCGCAAACGAAACCGTGCTAAAAACAGATGTATTTCTGTTTGGCTTGTGTTCCGGCGTGGTCACAACGGGCGCGCTTAGCCTAATGCTAGACCTGACGGCGGCGGAAACCGCTGGCACCTTTATTGGCGCGTGGGGGTTGTCTCAGGCAATGGCACGGGCATTAGCAACGGTGGCAGGCGGCACGGTGCTAGATTTAGGCAACAGACTGTTTAACGTACCCATGTTTGCCTATGCTTTGGTGTTTGCAGTCCAAGCTTGCGGCATGATCTTGGCAGTTTACTTACTCAGCCGGGTGAATGTGGCGGAGTTTCAGGCAAACGCAAAACAAGCGATCGCCTCAGTGATGCAAGGCGAATTGGATTAATCTAAACTGATGACTGATCTTTCCCCAATCGTAATTCCAGCAGCCTTTCCCGACCATACTCAGTTACCGGAGTCGGACGGAGCTTTTGTGAAGAATTTTCAGGAACATCCGCAAAGCTTACTTTTAACCGACTCGATCGCCCCAGTCTTGCAACAACTTCATCCCGATCAGCAATACTGCATTGGGCAAGATTGCGGCATTTATTGGCGAGAAACAGATCCCCCTGAAAAAGGAGCCGAAGCGCCAGACTGGTTCTACGTTCCCGGTGTGCCCCCCGTCCTAGAAGGCAAGATCCGTCGATCCTACGTCTTGTGGCGGGAGTATGTGCCGCCGCTAATTGCCTTAGAGTTTGCCAGTGGAGATGGCAGTGAAGAGCGCGATCGCACTCCTCTCTCAGCCTTACCAGAGGGGACACCCCAAAAGCCAGGTAAATTTTGGGTCTATGAGCGCATCATCCGCATCCCCTACTACGCTATTTTTGAAATCAACACCAGCAGGCTGGAAGTCTATCACTTGATCGATTTTTCCTATCAACGGCTGGAACCGAACGATCGCGGACATTATTCCATTCCACCCCTTGGTGTTGAATTGGGCTTGTGGCAAGGTAGATTTCTGAATCATCCCAACCATTCCTGGCTGCGCTGGTGGGATCAGCAAGGCAATCTGCTATTAACGGGACAAGAATTGGCAGAACAAGAACGCCAAAAACGCCAACGACTGACTGAGAAACTGCGATCGCT
>CASBQE010000337.1 GCA_949127665.1 Synechococcales cyanobacterium PMM_0083 | reverse complement strand
GAAGACATCATTGCAGTGCGGGTGCTGCAAGCCCTACGAGAGCAGGCAAATCCACCTCAAATTGCGGCTTTACCATTAGTGGGTGAAGGACGGGCATATCAACAGGCAGAGATTCCCTTAGTTGGCGCGGTGAAGGCGATGCCATCGGGCGGCTTTTTTTGGATGGATAGTCGCCAACTAGCGCGAGATCTTCGGGGCGGATTGGTGCAGCTTACTTGGTCGCAGTTGCAGGAAATTCGGCAGTGGGCACGGCAAGGCGGCACAATTTTAGCGGTAGGAGATATTTTCCCACTCCTGCTAGCGTTGCTGAGTGGAGTGCCCTATACCTTCATTGGCACGGCTAAATCAGAATATTATCTGCGGGATGATAACGGGAAGCTGTTTGCGGCGGAAATGTTGGATGCCTGGTCAGGGTCGGTGTACTATCCCTGGGAACGGTGGTTGATGAGCCGCGATCGCTGTCGGGGAGTGTTTCCACGAGATACGCTTACCACTCAAATTTTGCAAAAGTTAGCGGTGCCAGCGCTGGATCTAGGCAACCCAATGATGGATGGGCTAGAGCCGACTGAAACGCGATCGCTCGCTTATAACGCATCGGTTACGGCGAGTTTGCGCCGCTCTAGTTGGGATGGTGTTTCCACGGTACCGTCTCAGCCACCGTTAAACGTGCTGCTGTTACCGGGTTCACGGGTGCCCGAAGCCTATGATAACTGGCAACATATTTTGCAGGCAGTCGCCGGAGTGGTCGAGACTTTCACTACTAAATCACTGCTATTTTTGGCAGCGATCGCGCCTACGGTTCATCTAGAGCCGCTGCATGACGATTTGGAAACTCAAGGATGGTCGCTTGTTTCCGCTGTCGGCATTTCTGCAAGTCGCCACTTCCCTGATGCCGCCGCCCAATGGTATCAACAGGGAAAAGCAACGCTCGTCGTGTCTCAACAAGCATTTGCCGACTGTTTGCAGCAATCAGACTGCGCGATCGCCATGGCAGGCACCGCCACCGAGCAATTCGTGGGGTTAGGCAAGCCTGCGATTACCCTGGCAGGGAAGGGACCTCAATTTACGCCAAAATTCGCGGAAGCCCAAACTCGCTTACTGGGGCGATCGCTCATTTTTGTGCAACATCCTGCCCAAGTTGCTGAGGCGCTGCAATCCGTTTTGCAAAATCCTGAACGGCTAGAGCATATTGCTGAAAATGGTCGCCATCGTATGGGCGCTCCGGGTGCCGCTCAGCGCATCGCAACTTATCTAATGCAGCAATGTGAACGGAGAGGGGGGGATTCGAACCCCCGTTGAGTTACCCCAAACTTGATTTCGAGTCAAGCGCGTTCAACCACTCTGCCACCTCTCCATCGATGATCCTACCATCTTATATCCAGCGATCGCTTTCAGATTTAGGATGACAATAACAGCAATGTTGGTTGTTAAAACGCTGAGGAATTGGAGTCTGAGGTAATGTTGAAGCCACTAGTAGGAGTCCATTGAACGCCGCCATCCTGATTGGTTTGGTAGAGGGAAATGCTTTGCTGTTTGAGGTAGGCGATGGTTTCGGGATTAACACCTTTGCCGGAAGCGATCGCGGCTTTGGGGCGCACCTTTTCAACCAGTGCCGGACTGAGAGAGGCGTTCGACCAAAGGATCACTTGGGCAGTGGGAATGTTGGTTTGAAGCAGAGCTTCCTGTTCATTAATATTCAAATTCCCCAGCCAAAGCCAAGTTTGATCGCCAAGCGTCAGTTGGGCGACTAGATTTGGTTCTGCTTGAAGTAGCCGGATCTGCATCGCGCCCAATTGCACCCCTTGATTGAACGGCAAGATTTTGGATGGCGTGTGATCAGCGGCTGGCGACGACGGCAGGCTAGAGGATGCCACCAGCGTTTTGATCGGGATTTTTTCAACGAGTGTTTGCCAGCCGTTCATGGGAGCAGTGGCATTCAATGCGATCGCCAAGTGAATTTGGTTAACGCCTACCTTTTGCAGAAATGGCAACAGCGTAAATTGCACGGTCTTTTCATCATTGCTGTTGACAATCACAACTCGTCCGCGATCTCGAATCACCATCACCGGATCGCGATCGGTTGCCAGCACGGTCACCTGCATCAGATTGGCTCCCAGCCCCAGAGGAATCAGCGTTACAACTACACCCAACGCCAGCGCGATCCACCAGCGGCGTTGCCAAAAAGGATGCACGGTCGCCAATCCCAGCAGCGCATACAGCCCAATCACCGTCAGCGTCGAAATGGTGCCTACCGCGAACCCATTGCCGGGAAGCTGAGCAAACCCATTGACGATCGCGATTAACCAGTAAGTGGGATATTTCAGCAGTAATGCCAGCGCACTTCCGGCGGGTGACCAAATCAGCGATGCCAATGCACTCGCCATACCGCCCAGGCTGATCAGCGAGATAAACGGTGACGTGAGAATGTTAACCGGAATGCTGTAAGGCGAGAGTACCCCAAACGCCCCAAGCTGGAGGGGCAATGTCCACAAATAGGCAGCAATGGGAACGGCGATCAGAGGAGCGATCGCGCTAGGCAACCAGTCCAATTTTTTGGTCAATGATGGCACCGTCACCAACAGCCCCAGGGTGGCAAGAAAGCTAAGCTGAAAGCCCAAATTCCAAATCCATTGGGGATTGATCACCAGCAACAATGTCGCCGTCAGCAGCATCGAACCCAGCGGCTTCACTTTCCGACCCAGCACCAGCGCGATTAGACCGCCAAACCCCATGATTGCTGCCCTCAGCACCGCAGGCTGCAATCCTGCCAACCCGACAAAACTGGCAAGAGAAACCGTGCCTGCCACAAACTGTACTCGCTCAGAAAATCGCCGGGTTAACGCCAGTACTACGCCCAAAATTAGCGAGGTTTGGAAGCCAGAAGCCGCTAGCGCATGGGCAAGACCGACGCGCACAAAGGCATCTTTCACGTCGTAGGGCAGATCCACCGCTTTACTGCCCAATACCATTGAGCTAATCAATGCGCCTTCAGGATTGCCAGCCCCCAAAAGCTGCGATCGCGCAATTCGTTGCTGCACTTGCCACCAGCCCCAACCCGTCGAGGGCTTTAACACACTGACCTGTGTTCCGCGCAATCCGGCAAAGCTGCCCTCTTGCTGCAAATAATCCTTAAAGTTGAAACCACCCGGATTGGTGGCGGATTTGGGCAAGTAGAGCGCCCCATCTACGCCGACAATTTGCCCCGGATGCAGGTCTTTTGCCTGATCGGGTGGCACTGTGACGTAAAGTCTGCCGCTGACAGGTTTGCCCTCGCCAATCGGGGCGATCTGTTTTGCCTCTAACCAAAACTGTGATTTTTGGCTGCGGGTCAGGCGCGGCAGGCTTATGACTCGTCCTTCCACAAGCACATTGAGCGATGAGTCGGGTGTTGCGAGTTGGCTGACATCATTTGCGGCAGGATAAGGAATCCGGGCTTGAAAATAGAACGTTGCCGCTAGGGCGATCGCGCCTGCCATCAGCCACACTTGAAACTTGGGTGCCCCGCGCCACACTCGCCGAATCGCTAGCCCGATGATCACTGACCCGATCAACAGCACCCATCCACCCCAAGAATGCGCCGTAGCGAGTAATCCTAAAATGTATGCCAAACAACCCGCGATCGCCTGAACAGAACCCATGAAAGCACCCTCAGCACAACAAAAAAACCTTAAGACAAAGCTTCAGGCTTTCGTTAGAGTGCCCATCTACTGGGACAAATTGAAGAAATTAAATTGAGAGTCCCAGTTTTAAGCCAAACGCCGCGTGAACAACCAGCAGCAGCATAATCACGGTGCCAATGTAGGCGTGGGTCATCCGCAGCACTGGTTTGCCGCCGCCAAACCCAGATAAGGAAATCAGCCCGTTGCTCCACAGCAATAACAGCGCAATGGAGCCTGTCCAGAAATGGGGGCTTTCCATGATTGGCTTGCCCTGCATCACGAGGGACAGAATACCGCCCGTGTAGCCCAAGGTGAGAAACAAGGTCATCAGCGGCGCTAGTTTGCGATGATCAGCGCGATTTTTTAGGGCAAGGTCTTTATCCTCAGCCAGCCGTCCACGCCAACCCGCGTAGGCGACGTAGCTACCCAAAACCACCACTACAATGCCCATCATGGCAGGATGCCCCCAATGTACAATCGGCTCAGGAACGCCTAAGCCACTAAACCAATCGGCGATCGGCTGGAGCAGTTTACTTAAATTGTTTCCCAGGTCTGTCATAGTTATTGCAGGTTTAAATGTGCAGAAGGATCGGAATTATGCAAATAGGCTGAAACAAAGCCACGATTGCTCATTCATCCTATGGGATAGAAAGCCCCAGCGATCGCTACGAATTCAACAAATTGATTGGATTAGTTCTGCACAGTCGAGTATGCTCACCTCGGCTGAATTTGTTTACACGAAAGGCAATGAGATTCTTAAACCGATTTTTTAGACAAATTCGAGAAGCTTTCAAAGACGAGAACTTTATTCATCATCTGGAGCAAGTTGAGGCGTTTGTTTCTAAGTTTTTGTCGATCGCGATGGTATTGGTGATTCTGGTTTCTATTTATGATTTTTGTATTTTTTTAGTCCGCGACTTTCTGATTCCAGAACTATTCTCACCGGATATTACAAAATTTAATACCAGCTTATTTGCAGTTTTTGGATTGTTTCTTAATATTCTGATTGCCCTAGAAATTTTAGAAAATATTACTGCCTACCTCAAAAAGCACGTAATTCAAGTTGAGCTAGTAATTGTGACATCCTTAATTGCGGTGGCTCGAAAAATTATTATTCTCGACCTAGAAAAGAAAACGGCAATGGATTTAATTGCGCTGGCGATCGCGATTTTTGCTTTGTCTGCAAGCTATTGGCTGATTCGCAATGTGAACCGCAAATAGGAACATTCCAGAAAAAGCTAGAGCATAAAATTTGGCTCATCCCTCGTAGATTCTGCCGCGCCAGCTTTTAGGAGTTTGCACAGAGGAGAGAAAAATTCGTAAAACGGCGAGTGGATCAGCCAGAGAAGACCGCCACAAGATCCAGGATGAGTTGGCTTGAGAGAAGTCTATTGTTTGCGGCACGAGTTTCTGATAGTTTGAACCTCCTAAAAAGTTTTAGAGTCTGGGACAAAATCCTAACGGAAAGGCTTGAAAAATTTCACCCTGTTCAAGCCTTCCTGCTTTAAAAAACTCAAACATCAAGCGCACTGGGGAATTACCAAATGCCACGCTTGCCGTTGGGTCGGGTAGTCATCCAATTAATCCGCGCCGTTGCCAACTGTTCTTCGGTCACCTTAGCACTCGACAGGTTTGTGCCGCACAAATTGGCACCCCGTAGATTGGCATTTAGCAAGTAAGCGCCGCTTAGATCTGCTCCACGAAGATCAGCCCCTTCCAAGTCAGCGTTACTCATATAAGCTTTACCCAAGTTGGCATCGCGCAGATTGGCTTGATTTAGAGTTGCTTTGCCAAAATCAGCGTTGAATAGGTTGGCACCTTGCAAGTTGATTTTGCTAAGGTTTGCCTGATGAAAGTTTGCCCCTTCCAGGTTTGCTTTTATGAGTGAGAGCGATCGCAAATCGTGACTTGCGAAATCCCGTTTGCCCTTGGCGTAATAGTTTTGAAGTCCTTCCGCATCTAACCGTAAGGGAGGTTTCTTTTCGTTTGAGTTGTCTCGCCCTTTTCCAGCAGAATTTTTACCTCTAGAACCAATGCCAGAATTTAAACGGTCTGAATCTGCAAGTCGTCCACGGCTAAAGCCAGACTGAAGATTAGTAGAATCAGGGCGGTGTTGTTGTCTCGTCCGAATGCCCATTGCCTGCCGAGCATAGGGCGATCCCCTTGATGCGATCGAATCTGCACCTCGGTAATCAGAATTTTTACGTCCATTATTGGCACCCGGTTTGATTGAAGTCAGACTATTTTCCAACGTTTCCAAATGGTCTTCTAAATCCAGATCCCGAAACACATCCATCGCTGTCCGATAGCGTTGCTTGACTGAAATTTCAAGCATCTTGATCAGCACCGCTTGAAAATGATCACTAACAGTAATATACTTCTGCCAGAGCATTTCGCCTGTTGCAGGATCATAATCCAGATCTTTAGGAGACTTACCAGTTAGCAAATAAATACAAGTCACCCCAAGAGCATAAATATCGCTAGCAGGAACAGGACGCATTGCCATTTGTTCGGGAGGGGCAAAGCCAGGAGTGCCGATCGCGTAGGAAGTCAACGCTGTTTGGTCGGATGCACTATTTTGCTGAGGATCTTGGTTTTTCACCGCCCCAAAATCAATTAGCACCAATTTCTGATCCTGGTTTCGTCGAATCATGTTGGCAGGTTTAATATCGCGGTGAATCACCTGGTTTCCATGAACATGATCCAAAATGATCAGAATTTCACTGAGAAACGTTTTTACCTGGTTTTCGCTCCGCGGACCAGATGCTTTAATCTCTTGCTGGAGGGTTAGTCCACTCACATATTCTTGGATGAGATAAAAAATTGAGCCTTCTTCAAAGTAATCCAGTAAAGAAGGAATTTGTGGATGATTACCAATTCTGCCAAGAGTCGTAGCTTCTCGTGCAAAAAGCTCTCGTGCCATTTCCATCACATGAGGAGCCGTGGCATTGGGGCGCAGTTGCTTAATCACACAGCTTGGTTTACCCGGAAGACTTTCATTGGTTGCCAAAAACGTTGCACCAAAGCCACCTTGCCCAAGGGCTTGAATAATGCGGTAGCGATCGCGCAACAGCAACTTATAACCACAAGCCTGACAAGATTCAGTGTGGGTCAGATTTTCAGGACTAGGACAGGCTGGATTTAAGCAGTAGCTCATTCAGCTTCACTCGCTCTAATTTCAACTGCTGAGGACATTTAGTTACACTACTTTCCATTATCCAAACGCGAACCCCAAATTGGGGTGGCATTCTTGCAGTAGTCCCATAAAGAATCACTAAAGCTTTCGCGTTTCGGCTTCAAGCAGTGATGAATACCTCTATATATTCATGGACTGTGATGACTGGTCAGGATGCACTCTCTTATCTAACATGCCCACAATCAGAAACTCTGTAACAAAGCATATCTCAATCCTATCAATACCGCCTTTCGAGAACTTGAAATCATGGGAATATTTATAATAATTCCTAAAAAAAAGCAACCTCCTAGGGAGAGACACCCAACATGAATGAAAAGGCTTGGGAAGTAAGGCGGTAGAATAGCGGGTGTAGTTAGACTGAAGCATCCATGCGTATTTCTTTGAACTGGTTGCGAGAACTAGTTGACATCTCCATCACTCCAGCAGAATTGGCAGAGATGCTGACGATGGCAGGATTTGAAGTGGAAGATATTGAAGATCGTCGGACTTGGGCAGAAGGGGTAATCGTTGGCAAAGTTCTAAAACGAGAACAGCACCCTAACGCCGATAAATTGAGCGTTTGCACCGTTGATATTGGTCAAGCACAGCACTCTACCATCGTCTGTGGAGCAGCCAACGTTCAAGCCAACCTGTTTGTCCCAGTTGCCACCCTGGGGGCTACTTTACCGAAAGCGGGAGCAGATGGGCTTAAAATTAAGCCTGCAACCCTGCGCGGGGTTGCATCCGAAGGGATGATTTGTTCCCTTGCAGAATTGGGATTAGCAAAAGAATCTGCGGGAATTCATCGGTTTGAGGATGAGTCTCTTAAACCCGGCATGGACGTTCGTCCGTTGTTGGGGCTGGATGATGTGATTTTGGATCTCACTTCTACCGCAAATCGGGCAGATGCTTTGAGCCTGGTAGGAATTGCGCGGGAGATTGTGGCGCTGACGGGCGCGGCCCTACGCTTGCCTCAAGTGCCAGAGCTAGAAGTACCATCCGATGCCAGTACCCTTTTGCTCAAAATTTCTGAATCTCAGGCTTGCCCAACCTATATTGGGACAGAGGTGACAGGAATTGCGATCGCTCCCTCTCCGATTTGGCTACAGCAACGGTTGCAAGCGTCTGGTGTGCGCCCCGTCAACAATGTGGTGGATGTAACAAACTACGTCTTGCTGGAATGGGGGCAACCGCTACACGCATTTGATCGCGATCGCCTCCTAACAGTCAGCAATCAGCCGCTAGGAACTCCCCTGTCCATGGGTGTGCGGTTTGCCAACGCAGGCGAAACCTTGAAAACGCTAGATGGGCAAACGCGAACTTTTGGAGAGCAAGCCTTATTAATCACCGCCAATGATAAGCCTGTAGCACTCGCAGGGGTGATGGGTGGCGAAGAGTCTGAAGTAGACGAAGGCACCCAAAACTTGATGCTGGAAGCAGCATTATTTGACTCTGCTGCAATCCGGCGATCTGCTCGCTCTCAAGGGTTACGCACCGAGGCTTCAGCGCGCTATGAGCGAGGAGTCAACCAGGCAGAGCTAGAATTTGCCTGTCGTCGTGCCCTAGCGCTGATTGCAGAATTAGCAGGCGGAGCGATCGCAGCCCAATCAATCGTCGATACGCGCAATCAGTCCAGCATGACGCGATCGATTGAGCTACGGTTAGAACGAGTCAACCAGATTTTAGGTCCCGTCACTCTGGGTGAAGACCTGGGCGAACTGCAATCTCCGGAAGTTGAACGGATTTTAAAAGCCTTAGGATGTGAAGTGTCTTCGTTAACGTCCGAAGGCGTATGGAACGTCACCGTGCCACCTTACCGCTATCGCGATTTAGAACGAGAAATTGATCTGATTGAAGAAATTGCTCGTCTGTATGGCTATAACAACTTCTCTGAAACCTTACCTGAAAAAACAGAAGCTGGCTATTTATCGATTGAGCAGCAACTAACCCGCAACATTCGAGAAGCATTCCGTGCGGTAGGGCTTACTGAACTCTCCCACTATTCCCTAGTCAAACCTGGTGAAGAGCGCCAAGTCGTTCTATCCAATCCCCTCTTTCCTGATTACTCTGCTCTTAGAACCAACTTATTGTCAGGTTTAATTGATGCGTTTCAATACAACCTAGAGCAAGGCAATGGAGCGCTGCAAGGGTTTGAATGTGGGCGCATCTTTTGGTCTGAAGAAGAAGGGCTGCAAGAAGCCGATGCGATCGCGGGTATTTTTGGCGGCGACCCCGTTTACGGTAAATGGGTGCAAGCAGGGCGCGACAAACCCACCACCTGGTTTGAAGCAAAAGGGCTGCTGGAAAGCGTGTTTCGCAGACTAGGACTGGCTGTGGAATATCAGCCTGACCTGCGAGATCATCGCCTCCATCCGGGTCGGACTGCGTCGCTTTGGGTGCGTGGGAATCGTTTGGGCACCTTTGGGCAATTGCATCCACAACTTCGGTTGGAACGTGGCTTTCCCGATGAAGTGTATGCTTTTGAGTTAGATCTGGATGCACTACTGAGCCAGCTTGATCAAGAAGACATGCTTATGCCCAATTTCAACCAGTTCTCTACGTTTCCTGCCTCCGATCGCGATATAGCCTTTTTCGTGCCCACCCAGTTTTCAGTCGCAGACATTGAACGTACCATCCGCACTGCCGGGGGCACCCTGTTAGATTCCATCGATTTATTTGATGAATATCGCGGTCAAAACGTCCCTGAAGGTCAGCGCAGTTTGGCATTTCGGTTAGTTTATCGATCGGGCGATCGCACCCTCACCGAGGAGGACATCAACCCGATTCAGCAAAAAGTCCGCGAAACTCTGGTGGAAAAATTTAGAGTTGATTTGAGAAGTTAGAAGCTAGGGGAAATGCCATGAGCCAAGCTATTACGACCCAAAAACTGATGACGATGGAGGAATATCTTGCCTACGACGATGGCACCGATACTCGCTACGAATTGGTCAATGGAGAACTTTTTGAACTGCCGCCGGAAAGCCTGGGAAATTGTGACCTTGCCAGATTTTTGCTGATTGAACTGCTAAAGTTTTTTCCTTTGACTCTTTTAGCCTACAAAGACCTCGAAATTGAAGTGACAGGGCGCAGAGCAAAATGTCGCTTACCCGATTTGGTCGTTCACACGGAGGAATCAAGAGCCGCACTGGTTGACAGCAAACGAAACATTCTCACCCGCGATTTGCCGCCTCCCGCACTGGTAATTGAAATTGTCAGCCCCGGTGCTGCCAATCGCACTCGTGACTATCGCCATAAACACACAGAATACGCCGCCAGAGAAATTGCTGAATATTGGATTGTTGACCCTGAAACTCGGCAAATCACGGTTTGCCAATGGGTGGAGGGTCAATATGAAGATACGGTTTTTGTGGGGGCAGAATGTCTGCGATCGCCACTCATTCCTGCCTGGAAACTGATCATCGATCAAGTATTTGCACTTCAGTCCTGATTGCCCTATCTTTTCCACACCTTAATCAACACCCAAATCTCCTATGCCGAAATATATTATGTGGGGCACCTACTGCAACGACGTTTTAGAAAAACGCGCTCCTCACCGTCAGGCTCATTTAGATGGATTGGCTCAGCAAAAAGCAGCCGCAGTATTGATCACAATTGGACCGACCAAAGATCTGACCCAATGCTTTGGCATTTACGAAGCGGACGATGAAGCCACCATCCGCCAACTGATTGAATCTGACCCCTACTGGCAAAACGGTGTATGGACTGACTATGAAGTGAAAGAATGGATTCAGGCGATTTAACTGTGTTGCATCAGAACGTTCTGGTAAAGCTCTGGAATATGATTGAGATACAAGAACCACCCCAAGTCGTGAGAAATGGCAAAATCCGGAGTCGGACGCAGCCAAAAGTAAGAAAACACCATTCCCAAATCCATACCGTCTCCTTGAACGACATGCTGCCAATGATCCAATGTGTCATCCGTTGCTTCTAGCAGGAAGCAATGACGTTGGGAAATCAGCTTGCGAGGCTGGAGCCAACAACTTCCAGCAATGCCAAGTTTGCGAATTAAGCGCAAGTTTGTTAAACCTGATTCTTCCCAGATCTCTCGATGCAAAGCCTGCTCATGGGTTTCACCGGCATCGACTCCGCCTCCAGGAATTTGTAGCGGCGTTTCAGGACAATCGGGATGGTGAAACAACAACAGTTGATACCCTTGAAAGCTTTTGCGGATGATATATGCACCAACAGAGACGCGAATAGTAGGTAGATCCATAGTGGAATATCTCACAATTGTTTAGCATGTCCAGTGGCTTAACATCACGATCTCCCGACAGCATTTCGCACACCGCGAACATCTGACATCTTCGCTAAGGTATGGTGAGAAAGACTCTAGACATGTCTAAAAAACTTTTAATCACAACCTTTGACTATGGCTGCCATTGATTCTCATAAGAAAGCCAAAGCGCTCAAACCCACTAGCCGTCGCCCTGCAAAAGAATTGTGCAGTGAATGCGGGCTGTGCGACACCCACTACATTCACTATGTGAAAGACGCTTGCGCTTTTTTAACCCAGCATATTGCAGAACTGGAGGAAGAAACCCACGATCGCAGCCGCAATCTAGATAGCGAAGACGAGTGGTACTTTGGCGTGCATCAAAGTATGACAGCGGCGCGAAAAACAGAGCCGATCGCCGGAGCGCAATGGACGGGAATTGTCAGCAGTATTGCGATCGAGATGCTGAATCGCGGCATGGTCGAAGGGGTTGTGTGTGTTCAGAACACCGAGGAAGACCGCTTTCAGCCCAAACCTATTATTGCCCGTACGCCAGAAGAAATTTTGGCGGCGCGAGTCAATAAACCAACCCTTTCCCCCAATTTGTCGGTGTTAGAGCAAATTGAACAATCGGGCATGAAGCGGTTGCTGGTGATCGGAGTCGGTTGTCAAATTCAAGCGCTGCGGACGGTAGAAAAGCAACTGGGCTTGGAAAAGCTGTATGTATTGGGAACGCCCTGTGTCGATAATGTGACTCGTGCTGGATTGCAAAAGTTTTTGGACACCACCAGTCGATCGCCCTCCACCGTGGTTTCCTACGAATTCATGCAGGATTTTCGGGTGCATTTCAAACATGAAGATGGCTCCACGGAAACTGTGCCTTTCTTTGGCTTAAAAACTAATCAACTTAAAGATGTGTTTGCGCCATCCTGCATGAGTTGCTTTGACTATGTGAATTCTTTGGCAGATTTGGTGGTGGGCTATATGGGCGCACCCTTTGGCTGGCAGTGGCTTGTGGTTCGGAACGATCGCGGTCAGGAGATGCTGGATCTTATGCAAGATCAGATTGAAACCAAACCTGTAATGTCACAGGGCGATCGCAAAGAAGCGGTTCAGCAAAGCATTCCTGCTTACGATAAAGGCGTAACTTTGCCAATGTGGGCAGCCAAGCTAATGGGCGTAGTAATTGAGCGCATTGGTCCGAAAGGTTTGGAATATGCCCGCTTTTCAATTGACTCTCACTTCACCCGCAACTATCTCTACGTCAAGCGCAACTATCCCGAAAAGCTAGAAGCTCATGTTCCTGAGTACGCTAAGCGAATTGTAAGCCAGTACAAATTACCTGAAAAGTAAAGCTCGAATTGACTGAAACAATTGGGTGATCTACCATGTCAATGCTTGTTTTCAAATCTAAGGGGTTACCATTTCTAGCAGGTTGAGTAATTTGTTGATTGATCACAGCAATATGACGGAAAGTCCAAGCTCCCCTCCCAATCCTGAAGAACAAGCTAGCAGCCTTGTGCTGTGCCAACTAACTAGTGGGCAGCTTTGGATGGTCAATAGTAGACGGCGAAATGGGCTGATCATTTATAAGCAGTTTTATGCAGAATTTGCCGGTCCTGGGGCTGCGATCGGCAGTTTTTTTGATGTAAATTCCCATCATGTACTGCCCGTGGGAGAACTGTCTTTGGTTTGCCCTGAAGATCAAGAAGAGCGGCAAAAAGCCTATCTCATTCGGCGACAGTGGATTCGGTTGACTCATCAACTGACTGATAACCCCATTCCATCCCAAAGAGCGCAGATGATTTTAAATCAGTTTGACAACTACTTTGGAGCGGATACTGTTGCTAAAATTCCTGACGAAGCCTTTGCTTTAATGGTTGGAGTTTTGCCTCAAACCGTTAACACATTGAGACACGGGAGTAGGCTTTCTAGTTGATTTGTGTTTATGGGTGAAAAGATTTTTTGATTGTTCTGATTCCAGCAATAGCAAAACTCTATTGTTCTAGCTTGAAGCTTTTTTATAGAGTATGAGAGACTATTGGTGTGGTATAGGTAGGCGATCGAGGCGTTGAAATGTCGCTTAGGTTGCTTTCGGCTACATTGTTTTAGAAACTTTTGATAGTTAGAGAGAAATCGATGCCCCTAATTACAACTGGCAAAAAGTTGATCCGAGATTTGGAACTCTATGGTTCGTTAGGTTTGTATGTTCCTCTAGAGGGTGGTTTTGAAGGACGCTATCAGCGCCGAATTCGGGCTGCTGGATATAATTCTCTGACCATTACAGCGCGGGGTTTAGGAGATGTAGCTGCCTATCTAACCGAGATTCATGGGGTTCGTCCGCCTCATTTGGGTAAAAAAAGCGGTACGGTTACAGGGGCAATGGTTGGGTATCGTTATTACATTCCACCCATCATTACTTACGAGTTGGAGAAGTTGCCTACCAACTCTAAAGGGCTTTTGCTGTGGATTATTGAGGGTCATATCTTGACGAGCCAAGAGATTGAATATTTGACAACTTTACCTATCACAGAGCCACGAGTGAAAATTGCCGTGGAACTTGGCGGCGATCGCTATTTCCGCTGGCAACCTTTAAAGCAGGCTGTGATGTCTGCGTAGTCTGCTCATCTGTATGGTGAAGGAGAATTGATTGGAGAGGCGCTGCAATACAGAAATTGTAGTAAATGTCTTGGCTACGCTTACACCCAAAGTCTGCGGGTTGAGCGTAGCCAAAAGTTAAAGTCTGCGGGTTGAGCGTAGCCGAAACCCACCCCAAGCCAAAATTAAAATATTTTCGCCTTAAAACCCTAAATTTCTTCATAGGGCATTAGCATTAAGGAGTGAGTGAACAAAACTATCCGCTGCAATCCTTAAGAGAAGGTCACTGGTTCAAACTAATCTGCGGAGCCAGTTTCCAAAATCTCCCCGCTGTTCGCAACCTAACGTTGGCATACACGTTGGCTGGCGTAGATTGTGTAGATATTGCTGCTGATCCAGCCGTGGTGATCGCTGCAAAAGAAGCAATTCGCGTGGCGATGGAGATTAGTCATCGCGATTCTCAGAAGGGGCGTTCCACGAATCGCCTGCAAAATTCTTCCCCTATTCAAAAGCCATTGTTGATGGTTAGTCTAAATGATGGCGAAGATCCTCATTTTCGCAAGGCATCATTTTTGCCGCTTAATTGCCCCTCAGATTGTCCACGTCCTTGTGAACAGATTTGTCCGGCTGATGCGATTAAAAGCACTGGCGTAATTGAAGATCGTTGTTATGGTTGTGGGCGCTGCTTGCCGATTTGCCCCATTCAACACATTTCAGCCTATTCTTATGTTTCAACGGCTCAAGCGATCGCGCCCTTAGTGCTAGAGATGGGCATTGATGCGATCGAAATTCATACCCAAGTAGGGCGGCTTGCAGATTTTCAGCGCCTCTGGTCAGCGATTAAACCTTGGTTGCCCCAACTGCAACTCATTGCAATTAGTTGCCCTGATGGCGAAAATCTGCTCGAATATCTCTGGGCACTCTACGATGTTGTTTCGCCGTTAGCGTGTCCGCTAATTTGGCAAACCGATGGTCGCCCGATGAGTGGAGATATTGGCAATGGCGCGACCAGAGCCGCTATTCGGTTAGGGCAAAAAGTTATAACTGCAGGCTTGCCAGGATATATTCAGTTGGCAGGAGGAACGAATGGCTATACTGTTTCCAAACTGCGATCGCTCAACTTGCTAGCTTCTAATCCTTCCAGCGATCGCCCAATGCTGCACTGTAAAACGCCACATTTTGAAACAGTTCAACCCACGCAACCGCTTTCACCTTCACATATTTCAGGAGTTGCCTATGGAAGCTACGCTCGAACCTTGTTGTCGCCCATCTTAGAACAGTTGGAAGCGATAGAAAATATCGACAAATCGCTGTCGGTTCTTGCAAGTAAAAAAGGAGATGGGCGATTGATCACAAGCCTTGCTGAATCATCTGTACCTACGCTGCGATCGCCTCAGCCGATTCTTTTAGAACAAGCCCCCCAATCTCTACAACAAGCCGTGAAGCTTGCCTATTCCCTTGTCTCTCAACTCAAACCGTTCCGGTCAACACCGCAATTCAACTATGAATTACCCTAAGATTTCAATGTCTCCATCACAAAATTCTGTCAGTTCTTCTGACCATGACGCACCTCTACATGGCAATCTACGACGGCTCTAAGTTTTTTGATTGGCACTCCAATAGCAGCAATTAAAATGCTTCACAAGTTTGCCAACCTCCTCTCAAATTGTCCTTAAGTGATTTTTGAAAACTACATCCAAGATGGATAACACCGTATCGGCTGACTTGCTCATTACAGACGACTTAAATAAACTGCTTAACATTCTTCCGGGTTCTATTCAGCTTCAACTACAGCAACATCCTCAACGCAACATGCTGATTGAAGTTGTGTTAGACCTAGGTCGTCGCCCAGAGGCTCGTTTCCCTGGTCAAGCAGAGTATCTTTCTGAAATCCCGATTACCCAAAGTGACCTCAACGAATGTATCAAGAGCGTTGGTGATTTTGGCGGCGATAATCGCGCTGGCATTGAGCGAACCCTTCATCGCATTAGCGCCATTCGTAATCGGCGTGGGGAAGTTATTGGGCTAACGTGTCGAGTTGGTCGTGCTGTTTTCGGGACGATCTCCATGATTCGTGATTTGGTAGAAAGCGGCAAATCCATCCTCATGCTGGGTCGTCCTGGAGTGGGTAAAACCACTGCGCTTCGGGAGATTGCCCGTGTTTTGGCAGATGAATTAGAAAAACGAGTGGTCATCATTGATACATCTAATGAAATTGCCGGGGACGGAGATGTGCCTCATCCAGCGATCGGTCGTGCCCGAAGAATGCAAGTGGCTCGTCCTGAATTACAACACCAAGTCATGATTGAGGCAGTGGAAAACCATATGCCAGAAGTCATTGTGATTGATGAAATCGGTACAGAACTTGAGGCTTTAGCAGCCCGCACGATCGCTGAACGAGGAGTTCAGCTTGTAGGAACTGCTCATGGCAATCGGTTAGAGAATCTGATCAAAAATCCAACCCTGTCAGATTTAGTGGGTGGCATTCAATCGGTCACCCTCGGAGACGAAGAGGCGCGCCGACGAGGAAGTCAAAAAAGCGTCCTAGAGCGAAAAGCACCTCCCACTTTTGATATCGCTGTTGAAATGATGGAACGACAGAGTTGGGTCGTTCATGAACAGGTGGCAGAGACCGTTGACAGCTTATTGAGGGGTCGTCAACCAAGCCCTCAAGTGCGATCAGTCAGTGAAACTGGCAAAGTAGTCGTCACTCACGAATTGTCGAGCGATGAGTTCGCAGCCTCTAGACCTGGCAGAACACGATCAACTCCCATCGATTTTGGGCAGCGCGATAATTCACTCGTTAGTCGTCCTTTTATTGGGCGCTCAGATCTTCAGGGGAAGGGATGGCGATCTTCTGGTCAAATGCGACCTTTATCAACAGATGCTGCACTCAACAAATTACCTGATGAGCAGCAATTTGAGCATTTGTTGGATGAGTCTTTACAGGCTTCTTTGTTTTCCGATGAAACCGCAGAACCTTTTTTGCAAAACTCTTTGGAGCGAAATGGCTATGACTTTGAGGAAACTGCGAAAGATGAGCGACGCTTAGGTCCAAACGGGGAAGACTTCTTATATATTTATCCGTATGGAGTGAGTCGTCATCAGCTTGATCAAGTGGTTCGCACCTTAAAATTGCCAGTTATCTTAACCAAAGATATTGATAGTGCAGATGCCGTTTTAGCGCTGCGATCGCATGTCAAAAATCATTCAAAACTGCGCCAATTTGCAAAATCCCGGCAAGTCCCCATTCACACTATTAAAGCCAGCAGCATTCCTCAAATTGCTCGTGGCTTACGCCGAATGCTGGATATGGATAACCCTGGAATTCCCGATGCAACTGATTTTGACTTATTAAGAGGCGATAATGACGATGAGATTGAAGCCTTAGAAGAAGCCAGACTTGCTGTCGAACAAATTGTAATTCCTAAAGGGCAACCTGTAGAATTGCTACCCCGCTCTGCGACCGTTCGCAAAATGCAGCATGAGCTAGTTGAGCATTATCATCTTAAGTCACGCAGTTTTGGCGAAGAACCCAATCGACGACTGAGAATCTATCCAGCTTAGAGAGCATCTTGACAACAAGTCAAAAAACTTTGGCGTAGCACTAGACAGAATCAAATCGATTAGTCTATAGTTAGGAACTGTTGCCTAATGCTTATCGCTAATAATGCTTGAGTGGCTTAGCTCGCTAAAGTCAATCTTGAATTATTAAAGTGGATACTGAATGGCAAGCCATTCAAGTCCTTAGCTGGCACTCAAATCAACTGATTTTGCACATTTCCTTCGGACTTGGCAACGTTTAGCGCTTTTTCACAAGAATAGTTAGATTTTTAGTTCTGCGCGATCGCGTCACTCCTTAAAGTCATCCAAATCTTGAAGCACAAAAACTATCAATCAGTTAAGCAGGCAAGTGTTATTTGTTTGCTGCTCTAAACTGTGTACGAAAGGGAGACCATTCATCGTGTCTGTGGGTATTCTCGGCACAAAGCTTGGCATGACCCAAGTCTTTGATGAAACAGGTAAAGCAATTCCGGTGACTGTCATCCAGGCAGGTCCTTGTATTGTTACTCAGGTTAAAACGATTCAGACAGATGGTTATTCAGCCGTTCAAGTTGCTTATGGCGAGGTCAAGCAAAAGGCTTTGAATAAGCCTGAATTGGGACATCTAGCAAAATCTAACTGCGCTCCGATGAGGCATCTACATGAATATCGCTTGGAAAACCCTAGTGAATTTCAACTGGGACAACAAATCAAAGTAGATGCATTTTCTACTGGTCAGACCATTGACGTAATCGGAACCAGTATTGGTCGCGGATTTGCAGGATACCAAAAGCGTCATAACTTCAAGCGCGGTCCTATGTCCCACGGATCGAAAAACCATCGTGCTCCTGGTTCTACTGGTGCAGGTACTACCCCAGGACGTGTCTATCCAGGTAAGCGTATGGCGGGTCGACTAGGAGGCAGTCAAGTTACTATTCGCAAATTAACAGTCATTCGAGTTGATTCTGAACGAAACTTGATTTTAATTAAAGGTGCTATTCCTGGAAAACCAGGCGCGTTAGTCAATGTGGTTCCTGCAACGATTGTTGGACATAAGTAGAAAACTAAGTCGTAAGAAATTGAGAATTTTCTTAATTTTTAGCTTTTGAAGCACGGGAAAGTTGAATAGGGTTGATGATTATGGCGGATTGTGCAGTTAAGGATTGGAATGGGAACGAGGTTGGTAGTGCTTCTTTAGACTTGCAGGTAGCAAGTGAGAAAAGCGCCGCTCATGTCGTCCATCGAGCATTAGTGCGCCAAATGGCAAATGCTCGTCAAGGTACGGTATCAACCAAGACTCGGGCAGAAGTTAGAGGCGGTGGCAGAAAGCCATGGCGCCAAAAAGGCACTGGGCGTGCTCGTGCTGGTTCTAATCGTTCTCCACTGTGGCGGGGCGGCGGAGTTATTTTTGGTCCGAAGCCAAGAGATTACTCGCTTAAGATGAATCGTAAGGAACGACGACTTGCTCTGAGGACGGCAATTCAAAGCCGTATTGAAGATGTAATCGTTGTCCAAGATTTTGCTGACAAGTTCCCTCGCCCAAAGACAAAAGATTTGGTTGGAGCTTTGCAAACCTGGGGAATTCAAGCTGAATCAAAGGTTTTGTTGATTTTGGCAGAGCGTCAGGAAATGGTTTATTTGTCTGCGCGCAACGTGGCTAAACTCCGATTGATTTCTGCGTCCAACTTAAACGTTTTTGACCTCTTAGCTGCAGATCGCATTGTGATTACTCAGGCTGCTATTGCGAAAATTCAGGAGGTGTATGGTGACTGAATTTAATCCTCGAAATTTAATGGATCTGGTTCGTCGTCCAATTATTACTGAAAAAGCAACATTGCTTTTGGAGAACAATCAATACACGTTTGAAGTGTCTCCTAGATCCACTAAGCCTGAAATCAAAGCTGCTATTGAGTCTTTGTTTGATGTCAAGGTGGTGGGTGTTAGTACGATTAACCCTCCACGTAAGCAGCGTCGAGTTGGCAAGTTTTTAGGCTATCGTCCTATCTACAAGCGAGCAGTTGTCACTTTGGCAGATGGGGACTCGATCGCTCTATTCCCAGAAGTTTAATTTTTCTATTTGGTAAGGCATTCAAGAGATTAAGTTATGGGCATTCGTATTTATCGACCCTACACCCCCGGTACTCGTGAACGAACCGTCTCGGATTTTGCTGAGATTACTCGTGACGAGCCTGAAAAGTCGCTGACAAAATCGCGCCATCGTCCTAAGGGTCGCAATAATCGTGGTGTGATCACTTGTCGTCACCGTGGCGGTGGGCACAAACGTCTTTATCGGCAAATTGATTTTCGACGAGACAAGCGTAACGTCCCCGCTAAGGTTGCAGCGATAGAGTATGATCCCAATCGGAATGCTCGAATTGCATTGTTATATTACAAAGATGGTGAGAAGCGGTACATACTACATCCCGCAGGTCTTGCTGTTGGAACAACCATAATTGCTGGATCTGACTCGCCCATCGAAATTGGTAATGCTTTACCGCTCAGCAATATCCCGTTGGGTACAACCGTTCACAATGTGGAATTAACTCCTGGGCGTGGCGGACAAGTTGTTCGAGCTGCTGGAGCAAGTGCCCAAGTCGCCGCAAAAGACGGGAACTTTGTCACCCTAAAGCTCCCTTCCGGTGAAGTTCGTATGATTCGTCGTGAATGTTATGCCACGATTGGTCAGGTTGGGAATGCAGATGTACGGAACACAAGTTTAGGAAAAGCGGGTCGAAAGCGGCATTTAGGTCGTCGCCCTCAGGTTCGCGGCAGCGTCATGAACCCTGTGGATCATCCTCATGGCGGTGGTGAAGGAAAGGCACCGATTGGTCGCCCTGGACCGGTTACTCCTTGGGGTAAGCCAGCTTTAGGGTATAAAACTCGGAATAAACGCAAGCTAAGTAGTGCTCTCATTGTTCGCCGCCGCCGTAAGTCTTCTAAGCGCGGTCGTGGCGGTCGGGATTCATAGTGATAAGGAGCTAAGGGATGTCTCGTTCATTGAAAAAAGGTCCGTTTATTGCGGATCATCTACTTAGTAAAATTGAAGCATTAAATGCGAAGGGTGAAAAGCAAGTGATTAAAACTTGGTCTCGCTCTTCTACTATCTTGCCTCAGATGATTGGACACACCATTGCTGTTCACAATGGAAAGCAACACGTGCCAGTTTATGTCAACGAACAGATGGTGGGGCATAAGCTGGGGGAATTTTCACCCACGCGCACCTTCAAAGGGCACGCTGGCACTGATAAAAAAGCACGTCGATAAGAGGGATTTTACTGCTGGCTTAAGGCTAGTGGTGGTCAGTTAAGGAGTAATGAGTATGGCTGTTGAGACTACAACTGAAGTAAAGGCGATCGCTCGCTACATTCGGATGTCCCCTCGTAAGGTTCGTCGTGTCCTCGATCAAATTCGGGGGCTTTCCTACCGAGAAGCGCTAATTGTTTTGGAATTCATGCCTTATCGTGCTTGTGAACCTGTATTAAAGCTGCTGCGTTCTGCTGCTGCAAATGCTGAACACAATCAAGGATACGACCGAGCAGATTTAGTTGTTAGTACTGCTTATGCCGACCAAGGTCCAACATTAAAGCGGTTTAGACCTCGCGCTCAAGGTCGTGCTTACCAAATCCGCAAGCCGACTTGTCACATTACAATTTCCGTCGCTCCGAGCGCTGGAGATGAATAATTCGTATTTCAATCAATATTGTTGAATTTGTATTAGGAAGCATTTTGTGGGACAAAAGATTCATCCAACTGGCTTACGTTTAGGCATTACCCAAGAGCATCGCTCTCGTTGGTTTGCTGATGCTAATCGCTATCCTGAGCTACTTCAGGAAGATTATACAATTAGACATTTTTTCCAAAAGAATCCTTTGAAGCTCAAGGGGCTAGAGAGTCCTGGAATTTCTCAAATTCGGATTGAAAGAAAAGCAGATCAGATCGATTTAGAAGTTCATACGGCTCGTCCCGGTGTCGTGGTCGGTCGGGGAGGGCAAGGAATTGAAGAACTGCGAGGCGGATTGCAAAAAGTGCTGGGGGGCGGCGATCGTCAAATTCGCATCAATGTGGTTGAAGTAACGCGAGTTGATGCAGACGCTATGTTGATTGGTGAATATATTGCTCAGCAATTGGAGCGTCGCGTCTCTTTCCGTCGCGTAGTGCGTCAAACAATCCAACGTGCTCAAAAAGCTGGAATTGAGGGCATCAAGATTCAGGTCAGCGGTCGTTTAAATGGGGCTGAAATTGCCCGCCCCGAATGGACCAGGGAGGGACGCGTTCCATTACATACTCTCCGTGCAGACATTGATTACGCCTACTGCACTGCTAGCACAGTTTACGGAACGCTTGGTATCAAGGTTTGGGTATTCAAAGGTGAAATTATTCCTGGGCAAGAGGAGGCACCTGTCCCTACCAATAACCAGCCCAAGCGTCGTCAACAGCATCGTCGTCAACAATTTGAAGATCGATCGAATGAAGGATGAAGCTTAGAAGACGAGAGATGATTTATCTCTACTATTGTCTAATCTTTAACTTTTGATTCCCTAAGGTAGTGAGCTATGTTAAGCCCAAGAAGAACAAAATTTCGTAAACAGCAGCGTGGACGCATGAAAGGTCTTGCGACGCGTGGGAGCAGTCTAAACTTTGGCGAGTTTGGTTTGCAAGCCTTAGAACCAACTTGGATTACCTCTCGCCAAATTGAGGCGAGTCGTCGTGCAATGACTCGCTATATTCGTCGGGGCGGCAAAATTTGGATTCGTATTTTCCCAGATAAACCCGTTACGATGCGTCCGGCAGAAACCCGCATGGGTTCTGGTAAAGGCGCTCCTGAATATTGGGTTGCTGTTGTAAAGCCCGGTCGAATTTTATTTGAAATTGCCGGAGTGTCCGAAGCAATTGCGCGTGAAGCGATGCGATTAGCCCAATATAAGCTGCCGATTAAGACAAAGTTTATTACTCGTGAAACGGAGGAGTCATAACAATGTCACTACCTAAAGTCAGTGAAGTTCGGAACCTGAGCGAAGAAGAACTTGACGAACAGATTGTAGCCACGAAAAGGCTATTGTTTGATCTCCGTTTTCAGAAAGGCACTCGCAGACTAGAAAAGTCTCATCAATTCAAACACACTCGTCATCGGCTGGCTCAATTGATGACTGTCGAACGAGAACGTCAATTACAAAAGTCATCATCTTAAGTAATAGACAGAATCCAGTTTACAAGTAGTTTTATAGCCTCCGAGAGGGTACATGAGATGGCAGTAAAAGAAAGAGTTGGTTTAGTCGTTAGCGACAAAATGGATAAGACAGTAGTGGTAGCAGTTGAGAGTCGTTCTGCACATCCAAAATACGGCAAAATCGTTGCTCGTACCAAGCGCTACAAGGTTCATGATGAAGTAAATCAATGCAAAACTGGCGATCGCGTCCGCATTCAAGAAACTCGTCCCTTGAGCCGCACCAAACGGTGGCAAGTGATCGATGTTTTAACAACATCTGCGCAAGTTTAAAAGAAGGTGATTCATGATTCAGCCGCAAACCTATCTCAACGTAGCAGACAACAGTGGAGCCCGTAAGTTAATGTGCATCCGCGTCTTAGGTGGTCGTCGCCGTTATGCAGGCATCGGTGACGTTGTTGTCGCTGTTGTCAAAGATGCGATTCCCAATATGGCGGTTAAAAAGTCTGATGTAGTGACTGCAGTGATTGTCCGAACCCGGCATACTTTACGTCGTGACAATGGAATGAGTATTCGCTTCGACGATAATGCTGCCGTACTTATAAATAAAGATAAAAACCCCCGTGGAACTCGCGTCTTTGGTCCTGTGGCACGTGAATTGCGTGACAAAGAGTTTACTAAAATCGTTTCTCTGGCTCCGGAGGTGCTGTAATGCCGAAGACTAAAGCGGTTACTCGCTACAAGATGCATGTGAAGAAGGGAGATACGGTTCAAGTTATCTCCGGAAAAGATAAAGGAAAGATTGGAGAGATTTTGCAAACTTTGCAAAAGGAAAGCAAAGTTCTGGTCAAAGGAGTTAACTTTCGGACAAAACATGTCAAGCCTCAGCAAGAGGGCGAATCTGGACAAATAGTGACCAATGAAGCACCGATCCACAGTTCTAATGTCATGCTCTACTCCGAGAAGCAGAAAGTTGCTAGTCGAATTTGTTATAGCTTTGATGCTGACGGGCGGAAGGTGCGAATGCTGAAAAAGACTGGAGAAACCATTGATTAGCTCAATATCTACTTTCCTGACAAAGACCAGGGATTTTATGGACACTGACTCACATGCCACAAAAAATTAAAGTTCGCTATCAAGAGGAAATTGTTCCAAAATTAACGGAGCAATTTGGTTACACAAACCTTCACCAAGTTCCTAAATTAGTAAAGGTAACCCTAAATCGAGGGTTAGGCGAAGCGGCTCAAAATGCCAAAGCATTGGAAGCATCACTAGTTGAGATTGGGGTCATTACTGGTCAAAAGCCTGTTGTAACCCGAGCTAAAAAAGCGATCGCAGGTTTTAAGCTTCGTCAAGGAATGCCCGTTGGCATCATGGTTACCTTGCGAGCTGATCGGATGTACGCATTTTTAGACCGATTTATAAACCTTGCACTGCCTCGAATTCGAGACTTTCGAGGAATTAGTCCGAAAAGCTTCGATGGACGGGGGAACTATACTCTGGGAATTCGTGAGCAGCTTATCTTTCCAGAAATCGAATACGACAGCATTGATCAAATTCGTGGGATGGATATTTCCATCATTACAACGGCAAACACTGATGAGGAGGGTCGAGCCTTGTTGAAAGAATTTGGTATGCCCTTCCGGGACAACTAAGGCAGGTTTATCAAAGGGAATACTATGGCGGTAAACGATACGATCTCAGATATGTTGACGCGGATTCGTAATGCGAATCTCGCGCGACACCAAACCACTGAAGTCCCATCCACAAAAATGACTCGCAATATTGCCAAAGTCCTTAAGGATGAGGGTTTCATTGTTGAATATGAAGAAGCAGGCGAAGGTATTAAGAAGAACTTGGTTATTTCTTTGAAGTACAAGGGTAAGGCTAGACGACCCATCATCAACTCTTTGAAGCGGATTAGCAAACCAGGCTTTCGAGTTTATTCAAACCGAAATGATTTGCCTCGCGTATTGGGTGGCATTGGTATTGCCATCATCTCTACCTCAAGTGGCATCATGACTGACCGTGAGGCTCGTCACCAGGGCTTAGGTGGCGAAGTTCTTTGCTACGTGTGGTAGTTACGTTGAGGATAAACATCGTCAGATCGTTCCAGCGATCGCAGTATTAGGAGTAGGCAGCTATGTCACGTATAGGTAAGCGTCCAATCAGTATTCCTGATAAAGTGACTGTCGCCATTGACGGTCAATCTGTTACGGTTAAGGGGCCTAAAGGCAATCTGTCTCGAACCTTGCCTGCTGAGGTTGAAATCTCACACGAGGGGGAGACTGTTCTTGTCAAACAGCGCGATGAGTCACGCGCTGCCCGTCAACGCCATGGTCTCAGTCGAACTTTGATCGCAAATATGGTTGAAGGCGTATCACAAGGATTTCAGCGTCGATTGGAGATTATTGGTGTCGGCTATAGAGCACAAGTTCAAGGTCAAAACCTGACTCTCAACATGGGCTACAGTCATCCAGTTCAAATAGAGCCACCTGATGGTATTCAGTTTGCTGTAGAAGGCAACACAAACGTCTTAGTAAGCGGCATCGACAAAGAGATTGTCGGTAACACAGCGGCACGGATTCGAGCGGTTCGTCCCCCGGAGCCTTACAAAGGCAAGGGGATTCGTTATGCTGGCGAAGTCGTTAAGCGTAAAGCGGGTAAGGCAGGTAAAAAGTAGTTATGAAAACAAGTCGTAGAGAATCAACTCGTCGTCGTCATTATCGTGTACGCCGCAAGGTTTTGGGAACATCAGAGCGCCCTCGCCTAGCTGTTTTCCGCTCCAATCAGCACATTTATGCACAGTTAATCGACGATACCCAACATCACACGTTAGCGTCGGCTTCAACAGTAGAATCAGATCTCAAGGAAGATTTGAATACGGGAGCAACCTGTAATGCTTCTGCTCAGGTCGGAAAACTCATAGCTGAGCGCTCTATAGAGAAAGGGATTAGGCGCGTCGTGTTTGACCGAGGTGGTAATCTTTATCATGGTCGTGTCAAAGCCTTGGCTGATGCTGCACGTGAAGCTGGACTAGAATTTTAAGGAACAATAATTATGGCGAAGGGTCGTAAGAATACGAAAAGCCGCGAAAAGGAAACCGATTGGCAGGAGCGAGTTGTTCAAATTCGTCGTGTCACTAAGGTTGTCAAAGGCGGTAAGAAACTTAGCTTTCGGGCGATCGTTGTTATTGGCAACGAACGAGGGCAAGTCGGTGTTGGAGTTGGTAAAGCGGCAGATGTGATTGGAGCCGTTAAAAAAGGTGTCGCAGATGGTAAAAAGCACCTTGTTGAAGTTCCTTTAACTAAAAATAACTCCATCCCTCACCCGACGACAGGTCAGGGCGGTGGCGCAAAAGTAATGATGCGTCCTGCTGCACCTGGGACTGGAGTCATTGCCGGAGGTGCGGTTAGGACTGTTCTTGAGATGGCAGGTGTTAAAAACATCTTGGCTAAGCAGCTTGGTTCTGATAATCCTCTTAACAATGCAAGAGCTGCTGTTAATGCGCTTGGCACCTTGAGAACCTTTGCCGAAGTGGCGGAAGAACGGGGTGTTTCGATTGAGAACTTATATGCTTAAGTCAGATTTAGTTATTTTTTAGCTTCCACCTGATTTGTGATAGTGAATGTTTGATGACCTGATCGTGAATGAGAGTATTAGCCATGAGACTTAACGATATAGCACCCCAAATAGGCTCCAAACGCCGTCGTCGTCGTGTTGGTCGGGGGATTGCGGCTGGACAAGGTGCAAGTTGCGGTTTTGGTATGCGGGGTCAAAAATCTCGTTCGGGTCGTCCAACTCGTCCTGGTTTTGAAGGTGGACAAACTCCTCTATATCGCCGCGTACCAAAGCTGAAGTACTTTACTCTAGTAAATCCCAAAAACTTTACTATTATTAATGTTGGGGCGTTATCATCGCTTGCAGCAAATTCTGAAGTGACTCTGGAGTCTTTAATTAAATCTGGTATTTTGACTGCCAACGATGGTTCTCTGAAGATTTTGGGTGATGGAGAGCTAACTGTCGCTTTGACTGTCAAAGCTGCTGCCTTTACGAAGTCCGCCCGCGCTAAAATTGAGGCGGCAAAGGGAACTTGTGAAATTTTGGGTGATGAGTAGCTCACCTTGAGTTTTTTAATGTGCTTCTGGCTAGATTTTTATTGAAATTGCAGTCGCACACCTGCTATGTAAAGTGTGTATTAGGAGTAGGAGATTTCCCCATGGTTGTTAACAGAGACAAAGCACCAAGTGCGCAAGAGACTTTTTCTCAGATGGCTCAGGCGGCTGGATTGCGAGGGCGTGTCCTGCTGACTATCGGGATGTTAATTCTGGTACGACTTGGTATTTTTCTACCTATTCCTGATATAGATCGCAGTGCATTTGCACAAAGCGTTCAAAACAATCCTGTTGTAAGCTTCTTGGATATTTTTTCAGGAGGTGGGCTGTCTGCACTTGGAATTTTTGCGCTCGGCATTCTGCCCTATATTAATGCGTCTATCATTTTGCAGCTTTTAACGACTGCTGTTCCCCAACTAGAAAATCTTCAAAAAAATGAGGGTGAGGCTGGGCGACGCAAGATTTCGCAAATTACCCGATATGTAGCGCTTGGTTGGGCAATTATCCAGAGCATAGGACTCGCTTGGTGGGTGATCAACAGTGGTGCTGCAAGAATAGGTGGAGATCTAATTCTTTCTCAGAGGACACCCACTGGGTTTTCATTTTCGACTCAAGCTGGTGTGCCCGTTAGTCCCATAACTCTAATTCCATTTATTGCCTCTACTGCGTTGGCTTTGACCGCAGGTTCAATGCTGGTTATGTGGATTGGCGAGTTAATTACTGAGCGCGGGATTGGGAATGGAGCTTCTTTATTAATTGTTATAAGTATCGTTTCTGGATTGCCTCGCTCGTTGGGGCAAACTTTGGAATTGGCGCAGACAGGCGATCGCGGCTTAGTAGGGGGTGTAATCATGCTCTTTATTGTTTTTCTAGTCATGATCGTAGGTATTGTGTTTGTTCAAGAAGGAACTCGACGTATCCCTATCATTTCTGCACGTCGTCAAGTGGGTCGCAAAACTTATCTTGAGAGAAGTAGCTATTTACCGCTTCGATTAAACTCCAGCGGTGTAATGCCTATCATTTTTGCTTCTGCCATTCTTTTCTTGCCAATTTACTTAGCTGAATTCACCAAAAATCCTCTTTTAGGTCAGGTTGCTAATTATTTAAGTCCAAATGGACAAGCCCCTTGGATATATGTAATTTTTTATCTTCTTCTCATCGTCTTTTTTAGTTATTTCTGGACATCATTAACGATCAATCCTGTTGACTTGTCTCAGAACCTTAAAAAAATGGGAGCTAGTATTCCCGGTGTTCGCCCAGGAAAAGCGACTAGTGACTACATCGAACGTGTGCTAAATCGACTTACATTCCTTGGCGCAATCTTTTTAGGTTTAGTTGCGATCGTTCCAACAGCCGTTGAAAGTGCCACTCGAGTAACTACTTTCCAAGGATTTGGAGCAACATCACTCTTGATTGTAGTCGGCGTAGCAATTGACACCGCAAAGCAAATTCAAACTTACATAATTTCCCAGCGTTATGAAGGAATGGTGAATCAATAGTGACTCGACTAATCTTTTTGGGTGCCCCTGGAGCAGGCAAAGGGACTCAAGCAAAGCTAATAGCAAACCTTTGTAGTATTCCTCATGTATCTACAGGCGATATTCTTCGTACCGCTGTCACAAATCAAGCCTCTTTAGGTCTTCAAGCAAAGTTATACATGGATAGAGGCGATCTAGTGCCCGATCAGCTTGTAGTTGCCCTGATTCAAGAGCGATTAAAGAATCATGACGCACAAGAGGGTTGGATTCTAGATGGTTTTCCACGTAATGTAGCTCAAGCGGAATTCTTGGATTCTCTTTTGAATGAAATTGATCAACCCTGCGATTATGTTGTGAACCTTGATGTGCCTGATGACATTTTAGTTCAGCGGATGCTTGAAAGGGGAAGAACTGATGATACGGAGGAAGTGATTCGCAATCGATTAAAGGTTTATCGAGAGCAAACTTCCCCTTTAATTGATTTCTATTCAAAGCGGAAGAAACTCGCCATTGTCAATGGTGATCAACTTATGGACGGTGTCACAGATGATCTCAAGAAGCTTATCCAAAGGTAAAGGTTAATCTTAAGAACAAGAACTTTTTAAGCGTTCTGCCATGCGTGGGTTTCAGCAGACTGTTTCGTTCTTTTTTTAAGAAGAGTTTTTGTTAAATAGTCTAGACTCAGATGAAGTGGCTCATTTAGATTTTAGATAGTCATTATCTTAGTAAAGCAGGAGAGTTGAATTGTCGAAGCAAGATTTAATTGAAATGGAAGGCACGGTAACGGAATCACTTCCAAACGCAATGTTTCGTGTTGATTTAGATAATGGATTTAATGTGCTGGCTCATATTTCAGGAAAAATTCGGCGGAACTACATCAAGATCTTACCGGGCGATCGCGTAAAAGTTGAATTGACCCCATACGATTTGACCAAAGGTCGAATTACTTATCGTTTGCGCAATAAGAAATAACTTTATGTTGCAGATTTATCATTTAAAACATCCAAGTACAGTTGACAACTATAATACTATCTTGCTAAAATATTGAGTTTGTAGAGCTGCGAAGAGAGATGAAAGTTCGAGCATCAGTTCGTAAAATCTGTGAAAAATGTCGTGTGATTCGTCGGAAAGGGCGAGTTATGGTTATCTGTCCTAACCCAAAGCACAAACAACGTCAGGGTTAGTGTTTTGTTGTCGGGTTCTATTTTTATGGTGTAGAGAGTTTCAAGTTCAGTTAGCGTTAGTTTAAGCAGTAGGGGAGAATAGCGTGGCACGGATTGCCGGAGTAGACCTACCTCGAGACAAGCGAGTAGAAATAGGTTTGACCTATATTTATGGGATCGGACTTACTCGCTCTCAATCAGTCTTGAAGGTGACTGGAGTAAACCCTGACACTCGAATTAGAGACTTGAGTGATGCAGAGGTTGCAGCTTTAAGATCTGAAGTTGAGGGTAGCTATCAGATAGAAGGAGACTTGCGCCGCTTAGAGGCAATGAATATAAAACGCCTGATGGATATTGGCACCTACAGAGGGCGCCGTCATCGTCTAGGCTTGCCAGTTCGCGGACAAAGAACCCGTACCAATGCGCGGACTCGCCGAGGTGGTCGTCGTACAGTAGCCGGCAAGAAAAAAGCGCCTAGCAAGAAATAATTCTCATTGTTTTTTACTGCTAGGGCGATATATTACCTGCGAAAATAGCTTCACGATGCCAATTGTGAGCAAGATGTGAGTTGTCAGTGCAGTAGCAGCATGAAAAGTATTCAGTTATTAGGTTGAGATAGGAATTAGGAAATGCCACCAAGACAACAGAAGCGCACTGGTTCACGTAAACAGAAGAAAAATATTCCGAGCGGTGTGGCATACATTCAATCTACTTTTAACAACACCATTGTCACGATCGCTGACCCAAATGGTGAAGTAGTTTCATGGGCATCAGCAGGTTCTAGCGGATTCAAGGGTGCTAAGAAAGGGACTCCGTTTGCGGCACAAACAGCAGCCGAAAACGCCGCTCGACGTGCTGCCGATCAAGGGATGCGGCAGCTTGAGGTGATGGTCAGTGGTCCCGGCGCAGGACGTGAAACCGCTATCCGAGCGCTTCAAGGCGCAGGCTTGGAGATTACTTTGATTCGTGATGTTACCCCCATCCCTCATAATGGTTGTCGTCCTCCCAAGCGACGTCGAGTTTAGCCGGATCATTATTCAATGGTTAGGTTTTTTTAGATTAGTTTGAGTGCCTCAAGAGGTTTATCATTTACACCGGGTTTTAGTTAACCAAGATTTACAAGGGAATTAACCTTCACAGTTCGGAAGGAGAGGACGCTCAGTGGCACACTTTCAAGTTGAATGCGTTGAATCAAAGGTCGAGAAAGATTACAGTCAGATTAGCCGATTTGTAATCGAACCTCTAGAACGAGGACAAGGAACAACTCTTGGTAATGCTCTACGGCGTGTATTGCTGTCTAACCTGGAAGGAGCAGCTATTACGGCTGTACGTATTGCAGGTGTTAGTCATGAGTTTGCAACCGTTCCTGGTGTGCGAGAAGACGTTCTGGACATTCTTCTAAATATGAAGAAAGTTGTCTTGAAGACTTATTCTTCACAACCTCAAATCGGGCGGCTGTTCATTCAGGGTCCCGCAACTATCACAGCGGAGCAGTTTGAGCTTCCCTCCGATGTAGAGCTAGTTGATCCAGATCAATATATTGCGACTCTCTCATCGGGATCTGTTTTAGAAATGGAATTTCGAGTTGAGAAGGGTAAAGGCTATCGAGGAGTAGATAAAACTCGTGATGAAACAGCGGGAGTAGATTTTCTTCAGATTGATTCGATATTCATGCCTGTTCGCAAGGTTAATTATTCAGTCGAAGATGCGCGGATTGGTGAAGCTGTTGAAAAGGATCGCCTAGTAATGGAGGTTTGGACTAACGGTAGTCTGACTCCGCAAGAAGCTCTAAGTCAAGCTGCCAATATCTTGGTGGATCTATTTAACCCACTAAAAGAAATCACATTTGAGCCGACTGAGAAGGATGACGACGAGGACAATGATCCTACTAATCAGATTCCGATTGAAGAATTACAGCTTTCTGTTCGGGCTTACAACTGCTTAAAGCGAGCCCAAATTAATTCTGTAGCAGATCTGCTTGACTATACTCAAGAGGATTTATTGGAGATCAAGAATTTTGGGCAGAAATCTGCTGAAGAGGTGGTTGAAGCGTTGCAGCAGCGTTTGGGGATTACTCTACCTCAAGAAAAGTCCTCTAAAAACAACCATTAGTGGAGATTTTCGAGGAATCTTCTATTAGCATTGAGTTGAGCAATATCGTTATTCATTCATAGTCCTATGCGTCATCGTTGTAATGTCCCTTTGCTTGGGAAACCTGCTGATCAGCGTAAAGCTCTTTTAAGAGCATTGACGACTGAGTTAATTCGGAATGGTCGAATTAAAACGACTAAAGTTCGCGCTCAAGCCGTTCGCTCTGAAGCTGAACGTATGATTACTTTGGCAAAAGATGGTTCCTTGACCGCTCGACGGCAAGCACTCGGTTATATCTATGACAAACAGTTGGTTCATGCCTTATTTGAGCAGGCTACTGCTCGATATGGCGATCGCCAAGGTGGATACACCCGTATTATCCGAACGATTCATCGTCGCGGCGATAATGCTGAAATGGCATTTATCGAGTTGATTTGATTGTTTTAAGTTCACGATATGATTTCTGTCGATTTGCAACCAACTCAGCGCATTGCCATTGTCATTCAATATTTGGGTACGCATTTTCATGGTTGGCAATGGCAGCCAAATCATCGCACCATCCAAGAAGAGATTGAGTTGGCACTGCAAAGTGTCTTAGATTATCCAGTTCGTATCCATGGTGCGGGTCGAACTGATGCTGGGGTACATGCAGCGGCTCAAGTTGCCCACTTTAATGCGCCACTTAGGATTCCGGCTTGTCGATGGGCAAGCATTCTGAATGCCCGATTACCAAAAGACATTTTGATTCGAGGCTCGGCGGTGGTTTCTGATGATTGGCATGCTCGTTTCTCAGCGCTTTGGCGGCGGTATCGCTATCTCTTGTATACCGATTCTCACCCAAATTTATTCATTCGTCCGTTTTGCTGGCACTACTATCGTGAGCCAATTAGTGAAACTTTGATTCAAGAAGCTTTAACCCCGTTGATTGGTCATCATCATTTAGCCGCATTTCATCGAGCGGGGTCTAAACGTCCTCATTCTTGGGTGGATGTTCAAGCCGCCAAATGCGATCGCCAAGGCTCGTTTGTTTCGATAGAGCTTCAGGCAAGCGGTTTCTTGTATGGAATGATGCGTTTGTTGGTAGGGGTGCTGGTACAGGTTGGTCAGGGATTGCGATCGCCCAATAGTTTTACAGATTTGTGGACTGCGGAACGTCGTGAAGAAGTGAGATATGCAGCGCCAGCCCAAGGTTTATGTCTTTTACGAGTAGGCTATGCTGAGTTTCCCTTTCCTCCTGAAATATGGTTTGATACCCAGCCATCCTTTGGTTTTTCGTCGTTTTCTGAGATTTCTCATATAGCCACTTAGCAATCAACATTTAATAATCTAGTAATCGAATCTTTCTATTACCTTTTTTACAGGTGCCCATCATGAACAAAACCTATCTTCCTCCTATCGACACTATTGAACGTAAATGGTACGTCGTAGATGCAACTGATCAGCGGCTTGGTCGCCTTGCTAGCGAGATTGCAAAAGTGCTTCGTGGCAAAAACAAGCCAAGCTACACTCCTTTTATGGATGTCGGCGATTTTGTGATCATCATTAACGCCGACAAAATTAGCGTGACCGGCAAAAAGCGAACTCAAAAGCTCTATCGTCGTCATTCTGGTCGTCCAGGCGGCATGAAAATAGAAACATTTGCCAAACTGCAGGCGCGTGTTCCAGAGAGAATTATTGAGCAAGCCATAAAAGGAATGCTGCCCAAAAATACCTTAGGACGACAGCTTTTTACTAAACTCAATGTCTATGCGGGATCTGAGCATCCTCACCAGGCTCAAAAACCTGACATTCTTGAAATCAATACTATCCCAGGAGAAGAAGCGTAATGCAAGCTACAGAAGGACGCGTCGTATATATGGGGACAGGTCGTCGCAAGTCGGCGGTCGCGCGAGTACGCTTGGTTCCTGGAAATGGTCAACTAACCATTAATGGTAAGCCCGGTGATCTTTATTTGCAATTTAACCCCGAATACTTGTCGGCGACTAGAGCGCCTTTAGAAACCCTTGGGCTAGAAGGCGAGTATGACATTTTGGTGAATGCTCATGGTGGCGGTTTGACGGGACAAGCGGATGCGGTTCGTTTGGGTGTTGCCCGCGCCTTATGTCAGCTTGATCCAGATAATCGCAAGCCACTGAAAACCGAGGGCTATTTAACCCGCGACCCGCGTGCTAAAGAGCGTAAAAAGTATGGTTTGCGGAAAGCTCGGAAAGCACCTCAGTTCTCAAAGCGTTAGTGCTTTTGGCACGAGATCTGTGGGTGAATACTACTTGGTTATTTAGACCAAATTGTTAGAATTCACATAGATAGTTAGAATTACAAAAGTGAGCGAATTATGCCTAAGTCAGACATCCACCCCACATGGTATCCCGAAGCTAAAGTCTACTGCAATGGTGAAGTCATAATGACAGTGGGTTCTACAAAACCTGAACTTAACGTTGATGTTTGGTCAGGCAATCACCCTTTCTTTACAGGTACTCAAAAATTGATTGATACTGAAGGGCGAGTTGAGCGGTTTTTACGTAAGTACGGCATGATTGATAATGCAGAACAAAGCTCTCCTGAAAGTGATAAGAAAGCTTAATCAGGTATTGCATCGTTTTACAATTTTGCTTGGTAAGCTATATGACAAACAGCCATACATCCAATTATTTGCTCTTCTCGAAAAGTATTTTTGTATATGGCTGAAGTCTATTTGCTTGATAAGCTCCAGTCGGTTGAACAAACCTTTAATGAGTTAACTCGACGGCTGGCAGATCCTGACATTGCTAAAGATCCAACTGAATTTCAGAAGATAGCAAAGACCCGTGCTTCATTGGAAGAAGTTGTTGCTACCTACGAAAATTGGAAAGATACTCAAGTTTCAATGGTTGAAGCCCGACAGATCTTGAAGGAGTCGGGTGGTGATTTGGAGCTACAGGAAATGGCATCTTTGGAAGTGGCAGAGCTAGAGGAAAAGCTAGATTTGCTCGTGAGTCGTTTAAAGATTTTGTTGTTACCCACTGATCCAAATGATGATAAAAACATCATGTTAGAGATCCGAGCGGGTACGGGTGGAGATGAGGCTAGCATTTGGGCGGGTGATCTGCTACGGATGTACTCAAAATACTCTGAGGGTCAAGGTTGGCGGGTGAAGTTGGTGAGTGAGTCTCTCGCTGATATGGGTGGCTTTAAGGAAATCATCCTTGAAATTCAGGGCGATCGCGTTTATAGCAAGCTTAAATTTGAGGCGGGAGTCCATCGGGTGCAGCGCGTTCCGGTGACGGAGGCGCAAGGTCGAGTTCACACCTCAACAGCAACGGTTGCGGTAATGCCAGAAGTGAATGATGTGGAGGTTCACATCGACGCAAAAGATATTGAAATGACCACAATGAGATCGGGGGGCGCAGGCGGTCAGAACGTTAACAAAGTGGAAACGGCTGTTGACCTGATGCATAAGCCGACAGGTATTCGGATCAAATGTACGGAAGAGCGATCGCAGCTTCAAAATCGGGAACGCGCCATGCAAATTTTGCGAGCAAAGTTGTACGAACTGAAACTGCAAGAGCAGCAAGAGGCAGTAAGTTCTGCTCGGAAAATGCAAGTAGGCACTGGTTCTCGCTCCGAAAAAATTCGTACCTATAACTATAAAGATAGTCGCGTTACAGATCATCGATTAAACCAAAATTTTTCACTCCCCCCAATCTTGGAAGGGGATGTTGATATTTTAATCCAGACCTGTATTTCTCAAGACCAGCAAGAGCGCCTAGAATTGCTTGCGGCTGAGAGCACCGGTCAGGCTTCGGCTATATAAATATGTTGCCACGAGAAGATCTGCTGAAACAGGTTGAGAATCGCGAAACTATGGCGCGAGTCATTGATCAAGCAGATCAGGCAATCAAAACTTGGGAAGTCGTGACGACAGATTTTTTATCTCCTCCTGAGTTAGTTGAGATTCAAAAAGTTCTTAGCCAGCTAGCGGAAGTTCATGCAGTTTCTTGGGGTGGCTATCCTCAAGCAGAACGCCAACGGTTAGCGATAGCTCGTTCAGAACTGCCCCTCGACCCGACCCAAATCGAACTCGCAGCGCTAGAAATTGCTGGAAATTTTTTATTTGATCCAGCAACTCACCGAGATTTTTTGGGTGCTTTACTAGGAACTGGGCTTGTTCGGGATAAGGTGGGCGACATTATCGTTTTGGGTGAGAGAGGGGGACAGGCGATCGCGGTTCCAGAACTGGTCGATTTCCTCACAGCAACCTTAGTTCAAGTGCGCTCTGTCCCAGTAAAAACTAGACGCATAGATCTGAGCGAACTCAAAATTCGTGAACCTAAAAAAAAGGAGCTTGTGACAGTTGAAGCCTCAATGCGGATAGATGCGATCGCCTCCGCAGGGTTTGGCATGTCTCGCAGCAAAATGGTTGATCTGATCTCTGCGGGTGATGTGCGAGTTAACTGGAAAGACATTTCAAGTACTAGCTACGCAGTTAAATCAGGCGACTTGATTGCGGTTAGTGGGAAAGGACGAGTTGCAGTAGGCGAGGTCATGATTACCAAAAAAGATCGCTATCGCGTCCAGCTAACCCGCTTTGTTTAGAATTACTAATGAATTGCTGGAGCCTGAACTGTTCTTTAGACGTTAGAGTCTAAAAGAAATATGTTCTATATTGCGCTCTGTACTCTATTTCTACAACATAAGTTTCTTTCCTATCTTGTAGAAATAGATTCATGGTCGAAATACTGTTGACCTAATCAAGGAACAGATCTGTGAAAGACTTAAGAAAGCTAAGAGTGCCCAAGTGGTTGATTACTCTGTTGATATTGAGTCTATTAGCAGGTGCTGGCTATGCGGTGTATACCCAGGTAACCGCTGCCAATCTCAAAGAAGGCAAGCGTCGAGGAAAAACTGTAGCAGTTGAGCAAGTCAACTTGCCTGTGACGATCTCGGCAAATGGCACAGTGCAGCCAGAACGCTCTGTTAACATTAGTCCTAAAACATCAGGCAGGCTGAAAGAACTGTTGGTGAAAGAGGGCGATCGCGTGGAGCAGGGTCAAATTCTTGCCTACATGGATGATTCCAACTTTCAAGGACAACTTACCCAGGCGAGAGGACAAGTTGCATCCGCCCAAGCCACTCTGCAACGGCTGCTGGCAGGCAATCGCACTCAAGACGTTGCCCAAGCTCAGGCGCGGGTTCGAGATTCCGAAGCAAGTTTGAGACGGACAGAGCAAGTCTTACGGCAAAATCAACAATTATTTAACACCGGAGCCATTTCTCAACGGGAGTTAAATAACTCCTTAGCAGACCGGGATAGCGCGATCGCCCAGCTTGCTCAAAATAAACAAGCTCTTTCCCTACAACAGGCAGGGTTTCGCCCTGAAGAAATCGCTGAAGCTCGTGCCCAGGTGACCACTGCCGAAGGTTCACTCCAAACCGTGCAGACTCAGATTGCGGACACCGTGATTCGTGCGCCATTTAGTGGTGTTATCACCAAAAAGTTCGCTGATCCCGGAGCCTTTGTCGCTCCCACCACTTCTGGAAGCGCAGTCTCTTCTGCAACGTCATCTTCAATTTTGTCTCTGGCTTCTAACAATCAAATTATGGCAAACGTGGCGGAGTCTAATATTGCCCAGATCAAACTAGGGCAACCTGTCGAAATTAAAGTAGATGCCTATCCCGACAAAACCTTTGTGGGACGAGCAATTCAACTGGCGACCCAATCCACCACAGTGCAAAATGTCACCAGTTTTGAAGTGAAATCTTCTGTTGCCGATCCTACAAAGTTGCTTCGAGTCGGAATGAGTGTGGATGTAGAGTTTAAGGTTGGCACGTTGAAAGATGTGTTGGTGATTCCAACGGTGGCGATCGTGCGGCAAGAGGGAGCCAGCGGCGTGTTGGTCATGGCTGGAGAGAAAGGCGATTCCCAAGGGGATCGTTCCACGAATCGCCGCTCAGAGTTTCGCCCCATTACCACCGGAGTCAGCGTCAGCGACAAAACAGTCGTGCTGTCTGGGTTGAAAGCTGGCGATCGGGTCATGCTCAGTTTTCCTCCAGGAGAGCGCCCTCAATCTAGAACGCCTTCAATGCTTCCAGGGATGGGCGGCTCAGGCGGCGGTGGTTCTCGACAGCGTTAGGAGAATTCAAATGGTACAGCCTACTCGAATTCGCCCAACCACCGTTCCTTTGTTTGCAGTGTTGACCATGGCGCTCAATGCGCTCTGGAGCAACCGCTTGCGTACCGCGTTGACCATGCTGGGTGTGATTATTGGCATTGCCTCCGTGATTACGGTCACTTCGGTTGGGCAAGGCGTTCAAAAAGCAACAGAGCAGCAAATTCAAGCACTGGGATCGAACGTGATGCTAGTGTTGTCGGGGGTTGCTCGCTCTGGTGGCATCAGTCAAGGAAGCGGTTCCGCTTCGACGTTGACGTGGGAAGATGCCAAAGCCGTTGCCAGCCAAGCTCCCGCAGCCAAAGCGGTCACTGCCTTTCTTCAGCGCCCTACTCAGGTTGTCTATTCGGGAGAAAACACCTCAACTAGCCTTTTAGGGGTTGATTTGAATTACCCAGAGGTAAAAAATATTAATCCTCAAACAGGGCAATTTTTTAGTCAAGCCGATTTGGATGCTGCTAAACCCGTTACGGTTTTAGGCAGTAAGGTGCGAGACGACCTATTTGGATCGGGCAACAGTGCCTTGGGAGCCAGCATTCGCATCCAAGGGGGGAGTTATACCGTCATTGGGGTGATGGAGCCAAAAGGCTCGGTGGGTGGACAGGATCAGGACGATCGCGTTTATATTCCCTTAACCAACATGTCTGCTCGAATTGTAGGCAACAATGCGATTAACGGCATCTCGATCAGTGGGTTTTGGCTACAGGCTGAAGACGACACTCAACTAGAGGCGGCTCAATTTCAGGTGACTAATCTGCTGCGAATTCGACATAACATCTACCCACCTCAACTGGATGACTTTCGGTTGAGTAATCAAATTGATATCATCAATGCCTTTGGTAACATTGTTGGATTATTCACGGTAATGGTGGGGGCGATCGCGGGTATTTCCCTGGTCGTCGGCGGAATCGGGATTGCCAACATCATGCTAGTGTCGGTTGTGGAACGCACTCGTGAAATTGGCATCCGTAAAGCGGTAGGAGCCACCAACAGTGCTGTACTCAGCCAGTTTTTGACAGAAGCGATCGTTGTGTCGATTATCGGCGGCGCGATTGGCATTGCTCTGGGTGTTGGGTTAGCATTCGCCGCCGCTCAACTCTTTCGCTTTCCCTTTGTGATCTCTCTGTGGTCAATCGCTGCTGGACTTGCTCTATCGACCACAGTGGGATTAATCGCTGGAGTGATTCCCGCTCGTAATGCGGCTCAGCTTGATCCCATTGCTGCCCTAAGAAGCGATTAGTTCTAAACTTGTTCGTTGATCGGGGACTTATAACCTCGTTCAAACGCAAATCGAACCAGTTGAGAGCGATTTTCCAGATCAAGTTTGTTCAAAATATTGCTCAAATGGGTTTGCACGGTGCGTGGACTGATAAACAAGCGATCGCCGATTTGCTTATTTGTTAAACCCTGCACAACCTCCCAAAATACTTTTTCCTCTGCTGGAGTTAGCGGCAGAGAAGGTTGTGGCGGATGAGCCGCAGAACCTGAGCTATGCTCTACGTCTAGTTTTTGCATCAGCCGAACAATTTCAGAATGGATGCGGCGAGATCGCTCCAATTGCGCCTCAATTTTTGCTAATAGTTCGAGGGGTTCAAACGGCTTCATCAAATAGTCATCTGCTCCCATAGAATGCCCTTGTATGCGGGCTTCTACTTCCCCCTTACT
>CASBQE010000336.1 GCA_949127665.1 Synechococcales cyanobacterium PMM_0083 | reverse complement strand
GGGTAGAAATAGCCCAATCACCAACGTTTAATCAACCGTGTAATGCCTACCTAGCAAGACATCATGAGGGATTAAACAAACATCTCGTTAATCATACCCTGGTAGCGATCCATCACAACGTTTCGACGAATTTTTAGGGTTTGGGTCAGCAGTCCGTTGTCGATCGCAAATGGCTCAGAAATCAGGCGAAACGGTCCAATGCGATCGTCTGGGCGATAGCCAGGACGGTTTTTCACTTCTCGATTCAGTTCCTGCCGGATTAAATCCTGCACAGGCTTGCTATCCAAGGTCAATAGTTTTTCAGACGCTTGACTGTTTGCCAAGCCCGTCGCCTCCAACGTATAGCCTTGAGCCAGTGCCCACTTTTCCAAGGCATCCACATTCGGAACAATTAACGCCCCCAGCGCTTTTTGATCCTGCCCGACCAGCATCATTTGATCCACGTAAGCGCTCCGCAGACAGGCATCTTCAATCGGCTGAGGCTCAATGTTTTCACCGCTGGTCAGGACGATCGTATCTTTAGAGCGTCCAGAAATAATTAAATCACCCTCAGCAGATAGCCAGCCCAGATCGCCCGTGTCGAACCAACCCTCTGCATCGATCGCCTTTTGGGTTGCCTTTGGATTTTGATAGTAGCCCTGCATCACTTGAGGTCCACGTAGCAGCACCAGCCCTTGTTTGCCAGTTGCGACGGGTTGGCGCGTTTCTAAATCGACAATCAGCGTTTCCGTTTGAACTAATGCCTGCCCATCCGCGCCGCGCAAATTGTGACGAGGGCGACGCACATGGGTGATCGGTGAGGTTTCAGTCAGCCCATAGCCGCCCAAAATATCCAGACCGACAATTTCAAAGAAGTCTTCCAAATGTTCAGCAATGGAGCCGCCGCCGCTGACCAGATATTTGACATTGCCGCCCACGCCGTCCCGAATTTTTTTATAAACCAGGCGATCGCCCACGGCGTGCAAGATTCCCAAGGGGACAATTTGGATCAGTGCCAGCAGGCGATCGAGGACAGATGGATTGAGATTTTCTAGATCTAAGCCTTGCAGAGTCCGACGCGCCCGGATGAAGCGATCGCTGCTCTGCAAAAAGAACTGAGCGAGCTTCTGTTTATTCTTGGGTTGATCCCGAAACTGCTTTTGCACCCCTTCATAAATCGATTCCCACAGGCGAGGCACTGCCACCATATAGTGAGGCTGGAATTCCTTCAAGTCTTTTTTCACATGGCGAATATTGGTGTACGCCTGGGTAGCACCATGCCCAAAAATAAAGTATTCAAACGTCCGTTCATAGCAGTGCCACACGGGCAGAATGCTGAGAACCCGCTCTCCTGGCTGCACCCGAACAACCCGCCCTGCTCCATCCACTTGAGACAGCAGGTTGCCATGGCTTAACATCACGCCTTTGGGTTTGCCAGAGGTGCCAGAGGTATACATTAGCGTTGCCAGATCTCCTCGCTGCGCCGACAACGGCTGGAGTGTTTGTCCTACGCCAAGTTCCAAGAGTTGGGGAAAGTTCAAAACTTTCAGCCGCTCATCCTCATCGGGCGTTTCATCCGACAGCAGCACGATCGCCTGAATAGGTAGATCGTCTAAGCGATCGCGCAGCTTCTTAACAGTGGCGTAATCTTCCGTCACTAGAAACGTGGCACCGCTATTTTCCAAAATAAACAGCAACTCGTCTTTTTCTGCCTGAGAACCACGTACTACATCGATTCCACCGACTGCCATGATTCCTTGATCGGCAATTAGCCAGCGGGGGCTGTTATCAGAAAACAATCCGACGCGATCGCCCGCTTTCACTCCCAAAGTCTGCAATCCGGCGGCAAACTGCTGCATTTGATCATATAGTTCTGCATAGGTCAGCTTGACAGGCGGCACGCTGTGGGCATCTTGCACCGCTACAATCGTGCTGAAGCGCTGAGCGGCGATCGTCCACAGTGCCGGAATCGATGACACCGCGTTGTAATCAAAGGATTGGGAAGATTGAGTCATGGAAGGCTTACCAGAAAGGCTCATACTTGGCTCCTGCATGTGCAGAAAAGCTTGCTGAAAATATTATCTCAGCTATCTGGATTTAACTCTAGTCTGCGATCGCTTTCTAACGGTTGCACTGAGCGACGGTCAATACTCTTCGCGGGAAATGATTCACCTGTCGGTAACTGGTCATAGAGTTCCGGCTCCGTATTGGGCACTTTCGCCAATACTGCCTCATATTTCTCTCGACTACCTCGCTTTGCCAACGCTTCCAGATAGGATTCGGTCGTCAAAGCAGCTATTTTCTCGGCAACGGCAGTTGCGATGAATTGATCTATTGAAATGCCATCTTGCCCTGCCAAAACTTGCAAATTTTTGTATAAGGAGTCAGGAATCTGAACATTTAAATAACTCATTGCAATGCTCCGATATTTTTCAAAAGTTCAGCAGGCGTAATTACGTTGATTCCGAACTTTTCGATGCCGACAAAATCACGAGTATTGTATGTTACTGCGCTATCACATCCGGCTGTAACTGCTAGTTCTAGCACCATATCGTCTTTTGGATCGCGCAAATATGGTCGCCAAAGGAAGAAAATTTGATGCTTCGTCGCAACCAAGCAATGAAACTCAATGAAGTCATCGACCTCTTTTGCACCGATGTATAAATTTGAGGTTTCCCTCGACAAAGCTTCCTGATATTCCAGCACGAGAGGTACAGAAAGATGAATGTCAAAACTTGCCGTACCTACCAGCGTCAGTAGACGAAACGCACTGCCCCGCTGAGAGCGCAAACCAGCAATAATGACGTTCGTATCCAGGACGACCTGTGGAATTAGCATGGAAACAGGATGAGAATATCCCCTGGCTGATGCGATTTACATCGAATGATTCAAGCGTAGAATGCAATGCATCTTGGCGATCGCCCCATCTCGCCTGATCGCATGTAATCTGGCGACAACTCCTGCATGCAGCGTTTGGTTTCTGGTTAACGGGAACCCATGTATTGATAGAAGTAGTAGGTTGCCATGGGAATAATAGTGGCAGCAGCGAGGAACCCAAACACCCAGACGGTGGCATTGCTTTCTTTGGTTTTTTCGGGTGTGGCAAAGGTGGCTTCCACCATCACCGTATCTTTTACTTCCGGTGGACCCGGATCGGCTTGACCCGAAAGCACCGCAACTAGGCGATCGCCTGCACCGAGAAACGCTTGATTATATTTGTTCCCTTCCTTGAGAGGAATCAGCACGGTTTCCTGTGCCACACTGGTTGCGATCGCATCCGGCATGACTGGTTTCACCTTTTCTCCCGTACGAATTCCAGTATTATTCGTCACGTTATCGATCACTAGCAAGATTTGGTTTGCCTGATCGTCGGCTGTTAAAAACCAGCGCTTAAACAGCTTGTCGGTAAAACCCTCGATCGTCTCTTCGTAATCCAAACGATGAATCGTGACAATACGAGTTTCTAAGCCAGACTGAGCCGCCAGATCTGAGAACGCCGTGCTAAGTTTGCCCTCAGT
>CASBQE010000335.1 GCA_949127665.1 Synechococcales cyanobacterium PMM_0083 | reverse complement strand
AGTTCTAGCACCGTGGGATCGTTGGTTGGCTCCGTGGTCAATGCGGCTACGTCTGGTTTTCAGAGTGTGTTAGGGGCAGCGACCTCTGCGATCGGCAGTAAAATGGCGCAGCAGCAGGTAATCTCAACCGCCGAGGCAGTTGCCGCCACTGTGCGAAATGAGTTGGGTTCTGCGATCGACCCTAGCAGCATTCGAGAATCGGTCGAGAGCTATGTTAAGGGTTTACCACTGCCCAAGTTTGATACGTCTCAGCTTCGCAAAGATTTTGAAGGGATATTGAATGACCCCGAAATCGCCGCATTAGCAGAGGGCGGTGGTTTGGGTCAGGTTGATCGTCAAACTTTTGTGGATCTAGTTAGCAAGCGCACCGATTTTTCAAAGAGTGACGTGAACCGGATCGCTGATTTGTTAGAAGGCGTGTGGAAGCAAACAATCGGGCAGCGATCGCGTCGCGACCCGATGGCAGAAATCAGCGAATATTTGCAGACTACCCAGCCCGGGCAGCTACAAATTAAAGAGCTAAACGCCAAATTGGATCAGCTATTGGCAGCGCAAAATCAGCCAATTCCTCAGCCAGATGCAGCGTCTGGCGGTTTCAAAACAACGGTGCAATCAGGCATCACCACGCTAGCGGGTTTGCTAGCGGGACGCACCGACCTCTCAGATATGAACGTTGAGCAAATCTTAAGCCGATTGAAACTGGCTCCAGAAAAGGTTGCTCAGGGCGCTCAAGCAATGGGACTAAGAAGTGCAGCCGACTCTGCCTATAGCCCGATTCGGAATGACGTTGAGCAATATCTCCAAACCAAATATTCCTGGCAAATGAACCGGGAAACCGTTGAGAAAGAATTTCGTGAGATTTTGTTTGATCCACAGGCAGATCCCGGAGAAATTGCTCAACAGTTGATGCAGCTTAATCGCTCATTTTTTGCAGATAAGCTAACTGCTCGTGGTGTTTTCACCCAAGACAAAATCCAGCAGCTTGCTGACCAACTGGAGTCGATTCGGCGGGATGTATTGGCAGGCGCTTTAGCCGCTAAGGAAATTGAAGTTGAAGCTGACTTACAGGAACGAGTCAATATTTACCTAACGCTAACGCCGCTCGATCAACTGCGTTCTAGCGATTTGCCAGCACTTAAAGCGCTATTGCAAGATGACAATACTGAAGTGGATGCTTTAGGCAGACGCTTATCGACCTACAATCGCGAAACCTTCAGACAAATTCTGCTGAAGCGGCAAGATACCATACCAGAGGATGTGGAGCCGATTTTAAATGCATTGGAATCAACCCGCGATCGCGTCTTGTTTGATGCAAAATCAGTGGATGAGCAAGCCAAGCAAAAGCTAACAGAATCGCAGCAGCGCTTAGAGGCTTATCTGAAAAATACGGGTAAGTCAGAGTTGAACCCCGAAGGGATTAAACGCGACTTGCAGCTATTGATGAATGATCCGCAGTCGGGCTTTGATGCATTACGAAGTCGAGCTTCTAAAATGGATCGCGATACGTTGGTGCAACTGATGCGTCAACGAGACGATATGAATGAAGCAGAAGCCAATCAAGTATTGGATCAAGTGGAGTCGAACTGGAACACATTTACCAATTCCCCCAGCATCCTTGCAGATAATGTGAAAGGAAAAGTAGACGAAACCCAAACCGCGATCGCGGACTATCTACGTCGAACGAATTTAGAAGAACTAAACCCCGAAGGCATTCAACGCGACTTGAAAACGCTATTGAATGATCCCAAAGAAGGCTCACTGGCACTGCGCCGCAGACTTTCAAAGATTGATCGTGAAACCTTGGTGCAGTTGCTCAGCCAACGCCAAGACTTGAGCAAAGAGCAAGTGAATCAAACGATCGATCAAGTGCAAGAAGCGATTCGTGAAGTAGTGCGATCGCCGCGTCGTTTGGCACTGCGAACTCAGCAGCGCGTCATGGATTTTGAATCGACTGTGGAAGACTACCTCCGTAATACCGACAAGGATGAACTTAGTCCTGAAGGGATTAAGCGCGATTTGGCACTTCTAACTCAATCTCCTAAAGCTGGCTTGCAAAACTTGGGCGATCGCCTGTCTCGCTTCGATCGCTCTACGTTAATCGCATTGATGTCTCAACGCGAAGATATGACTCCAGAAGAAGCTGAGCGCATTGTGGGTCAGGTTGAATCAGTCCGCGACCAATTGATGGATCAAATGCGCCTCGTGCAATATCGGATTCAGGAAGTGATTGATCGGATTTTTGGTCGCGTTCGTGATTATCTAAATTCTCTCGATCGCCCAGAGCTAAACTACGAAAGCATCAAGACCGATGTTCGCACATTGTTTGATGATCCCAAAGCTGGCTTTGATGCTCTGAGAAATCGGTTAAGTCACTTCGATCGCGGCACACTCGTCGCCCTCATGAGTTCTCGTGATGACATCTCAGAAGCAGATGCAAACCGAGTCATTGATCAAATTGAAGGGGCACGGAACACGGTGCTTCAACGCGCTGAATTCGTTCAAACCGAAGTACAGCGTCGCCTAGAAGAGGTGAAAGTCCAAACACAGCGTCAAATGGAAGACACTCGCAAAGCGGCTGCAACGGCTGCTTGGTGGCTATTCTCAACTGCACTAGTTTCCGCCTTCTTCTCCGGCTTAGCCGGGTGGCTTGGAGCTTCTAGAGGGCTAGGAATCTTGAATTAAGAGTTAGGTTTCGGGTTTGAGGAGTCAGCCAAAAAACTGAAAACTCAAACCCGAAGTCCGACACCCAAAACCTGATCCCTTCCTCAAGGAAACTGATGATGAGTCAAACACACTCTCAACTACAAGCTATTCTGCAATCGCAAGCGCCTCCAGAAGATGTTTTTACAGCGTTGTTGCCCCTTTTGGGTGAGATTTTACAGTGCGATCGCTGCTTCCTCTATTTGCGAAATCCCGATAATCAACTTGGCAAAGTGCCTTTCTACTGGCGACGTAATCTCGACATTCCCGAAACACTTGATGCTGATTGGAAACTGGAGCCAAAATCGTTAGATCAAGATCCGCTGTTTACCGCTGCTCTGCAAGCGAAACCATCGGTGTATGTGGAAGATGTGGAGACAGCCGATCCACAGATTGTGAATCGTGCATTTGAACGAGAAAACTTTGGACATCGTGCCTTAATTCATGCCCACCTGCGCCAGGATGGGCGGCTGTGGGGCATTTTGCAGCCTTGTATCTTTGGTCATCCCAGAATTTGGTCTGCCAGCGATCGCGCGGTTATGACTGAAGTAGAGCAAGCGATTACCCCACTGGCGATCGCCTACGTGACCACCAATCTCAATCTCTAATCATCATTTATTAATCAATCTAGGAGTCATTTAATGATTGTCAATCTCGCTCAAGAGGGTTGGGAAGTAATTTATCACCGTGCCCACGCTCTACTCGCCGCTCAAATTGCTGGACATTGGCGGAAAAGTGATGCTCCAGAGCGTTTTTATGAAACCATTGCCGCAATTTCTCACCATGACGATTTAGAAAAAGAATGGGAAGGCAACGAATTAACTGAAGCAGGCGCACCGTTGGACTTCACCCTCGGTCGGGGAGACTCAACTGAGCCACTTCGACGGCACATTTCCAACGCTCGCTATCGGGGGCGCTGGGTCACATTATTGACTTCTAAACACATCACTTATCTCAGCCAAGATAAGTGGGGATCTTCTAAAGAGTGGGATGCTTTTTTGAATGAGCAAGTGCAAAATCAGGAAAAGTGGAGCAAAGAATTAGGCATTGAAAAAGATGAGGTAGAACGAGCTTATCAGTTTATGCTGTGGTGCGATCGCCTATCGCTCATCTTGGCGCAAAAGCAAATTCCAGATGACCAGCGATCGCTGGAAATCACCAGCGGCATTGATGATCAACGATATGACATTCGCCAACTTAGCAATGGACATTTGACCGTTGAGCCATGGCCATTTGAAGAAGAATTCACCGTCAATGTAGAAGCTTGTTGCTTATCAGAACTCAAGTTTGAAAACAATCAAGCACTCGTCAAAGCACTACAATTAGCACCCATTAAAGTTTCAACCTGGACTTTCTCTGAAAAAGAATAGATAGGTCTATATAATCAACAAGGGGCTTAAGCCCCTTGTCTTAACCAATCCGAGTATAGCTACACTAATGTCTAATAAAGACTAAACACTAGGTCCAATAAAGTAGTTTGGCTTGAGGAAACCGCTTGCCAATCTCACTCTCAAAAAAGCGACGCAGACTCTTCATCGTATAAGCATCATACACATACTTGATGCCACCAAACTTGTTGCGCTTGACACTCCGATTCGATTCATCCATATCAAGCTGACTATAGGGATACCAGCCCGTCAGCACTTCTTTGGAACCGGGCGTAAAACGATGAGTGATTAACTCAAAAGTGAGATCGCAATCAAAATCCAGGGCAGCACTAATAGAGTCAAACAATTCGGAGTAGTGATCTTGCCAATTCTCCATTGCCATGATCGGAGCAATCACCAAACCAACCGGATAACCGCCGCCACCCTGCGATCGCGGTAGTGCCAACTTCCGCAAAGCTTGTAATCGTTGTGGTACAGCCGCAGTCCCGCCTTCAAACCGCTTGGAAATAGGGGCAGCATTGACGCTAAAGCGGCAGCGAGTGTGACCATTGTGAGGAATATCGAGTAGCGAATCCACACCATCGAACTTAGAAACCCAGCGGAGATAACCCGCTTCACGGGTGCCAAAATAGCGAATGAATTCCGCCAAGCTGCCTGTCAAATGCTCAATCCCCAGCGGATCGGTGTAGCAACTCACCTCAAATGAGGTTGCCGACCCAACTTTCTCATAAGCACCCAATCCAGCCAAAATCTGCGGGAAGTTGGCATAAGCGCGGATCACGGGCGGTCCCTGCAAACTGCCTGCCAAATAGCAATATTCACAGTGGGCAGGGCATCCTTCAGCAAGGTGAAACTGCCAATCGGCAGACGGTGGAATTGGACTCAGCTTAAAATTACTGGGCGGAGCCGTAACGATCGCCAAAGTTCGTTTAGAAATATCGTAGGTTTCTCGTTCTGTGTCCCCTCGCAAACCTACTAATCGATTGCGAGACAACTTTTCAATCGGTAAATCTAGTGCCTGCACTTTAGATAAGATCTGCTGACCCCAAGGCTCTTCTAAGGCAGCGGGAGTAAACAAAACCTGCTCTGGCATCCACAGGCGCGGAGCGGGTTGAATGGGCTGAAGTGATGTAAATGGTTCGATCGCGGCGGTAGACAATAGATCTCTCCAGTAGCGAATACTTTATTCAGTATCACTTATCTACACGGTTGAAGGAACCGACATTTGGCATGGATCTCACGCTACTTAAGGCAGAGTTTCCCGCACTGAAAACTAGAGCTTTGCTAGCAGAAACTACTCCTGGATTTGACTTCCGTGTTGGATCAAAATCCGTTTAGCTTTTGTGATTTCTTCTGGCTGCAAATCTTTAACAAACACTAAGAAATTGGGCGTTAAAGCAGAAATCTCATCACCGTCTTTCATCACATTTACGCCAGTCATTGCTTCCATCAAACCAAATCCAACGGCACCCACTAAACTTCCTGCCAAGATCATACCCACCAAGTTTCTAATAGGATCGTCGCTGGTCACTGTTTCAGAAAAATTAGTTCTGGCATAGCTTAGAATAAACCCACCGATCGCGCCACACAACGCTCCAGCGATCGCCCCTTTTCCGGCATTCTCGCCCACTTCAGTCTCTGCAACAGGTGGTGTTTGCAGAAACTGAAGAAAATTGCTCCGCAGGAAAACCAGAATGCTCTAATGCAGTGAGGGCATCTTCTGCAACTTGTTGATCGGCAAAAGCACCAATAATAATAGGATTAGATTCTATTGTTGAGGTCATGACCAAACCTATTTTTATAATTCTGTAAACTATCTAAAGCATCGTCTAAGTTAAGGTGCTTTGCTTCTTTCTAGAGGAATATAAAGGCTGTCTGGAGCGATCGCTAAATACGACTTTAGCCAGATGAAAAAATTGTCGATCAAAGCTAACTATATAGTTAGGATAATTGCAGCTTCTCCTCAAAGTTTACTATTGATCAACTCACAACTAATTTTTGCTAACCTCTGTAGATCATCAACAAGTAAGTTTTTTAGCTATCATTCCACCTTGCAGAAACTTTGGGTAACTGAAATTTATGACTCATCAAAATAACACCCGTAAAGAAATTCTTAGAGTTTTCTTAGGAGTCCCGCTAATAATTGTTGGAATTACTCATTTCACTCATGCAGATCAATTTGTTAGGATTGTGCCACCTCAACTTCCTAATCCATATGCGTTAGTCTATATCAGCGGTTTTTTTGAGATTCTTGGGGGCACTGGTTTGTTAATTCCTTTAGTCAGCGTGCTAGCCGCATGGGGAATTATTGCCCTGTTCATCGCAGTGTTTCCAGCTAATATTAATCAAGCAATCAATAGCATTCCAATTGATGGTATTCCTGATCACCCATTGCTGTATTGGTTCAGGCTTCCGTTCCAAATTCCTTTGATTTTGTGGGCTTGGTCGTACACCAAAAAGGCTGAACTACAACCAGGCGCAGACGAAATTATTACCCAGGTAGCCCAAAATCTGACGAGTTCTAAAGGGTTGTAGGCTAATCATTTGAGTCAAGTCGCAGTGCTCAAATGGCAATCCAGTATCAACTAGGCGTTTCCGAGAAAAAATGTATTCCAATTGGTGAGGCAGGTTTCACAGATAGTCCTTGGATAGAGGCAGATCAATCAAAAACCTGTCCTTATGTAGAGATTTTTTCCTGGCTGAAAATCGCCTTAACTCTAGCGCAGACGATCGCCCCTTCCAAATGCCATAGTTGTGGATAACGGCATCGTTGTTGGAGTTGGGAGCAATGATCGACTGGCTGGCAATTTGGGGAGTCACACAAGCGGCAGGATTTTTATTTAAGCCGATTTTGGAAGACTTGGTGAAAGAGTCTGCCAAGGATTACGGCAAAGATTTCTTCAAAGATTGCCTCAAGAAGGTGATTCATCTACCGGAAAAAGATGTCCAGAAGGAAGCCTATGGCAAGGCTCTGAAAGAATTTCTGCAATTTGTCCAGCAAGAACTAGAAGATGCCGATTATCAGGATGCGCAGATTAAACAATATATCCAACCCCTGCGAAAATTTATTCAGCAAGACGCGATCGCGGCGGCTTTGGGACGGGCATTTGAGGAAAATTGCAAAGGCTTAGACATCCCACTGCTAGCCCAAACCTGGCAAGGCTTGAATTTACCCAACTTACCTCCAGAATTCAACTGGGAACGGGTGAGCAAGCGCTATCTCAAACGAGTCAAGGCGATCGTGCAGGAATCTGACAAGTTGCGATCGCTCTTTGCAGCCCAGGCGCAGACATCCGTGGCAGAGAGTGTGCAGGAATTGGTGGGGATTGCACCAGAGTTTGATTTAGGGCGCTATGCAGAGGGTTTGAAAGAGCAATATGGCAACCTGAAGCTAGAGTCGCTGGATACAACGGGAGTGTATTACAGCGAACTGAAGCTTTGGAAAGTGTTTGTGCCGCAGAATGTGCGGGAGTGTCAGGAGTTTTTGCCCCAGGTCTATGAGATTCCCAAGGATCATGGACGCAGGCTGCGGCAGAGTGGGCACTTGGATACAGCGGAACTGATCGAGGTCGAGCTAGAGCGATCGCGGCGGGTCTATATCGAACAGCCGATTCGTTCTGTTTTGGAGGTTGTGGGCGATCCCGCATCTGCCGTGGGGACGGTGCGCCAAACATTGATGCAACAGGTGGTGATTCTGGGTGATCCAGGTTCCGGCAAATCGACGCTGCTGCAATATATCGCCCTGGTCTGGGCAGAACGATCGCTGAGTGAGTTGCCCCTGCATCCGATTCCACTCTTGTTGGAATTGCGAACCTATGCCCGCGATAAACAAGCGGGCAAGTGTCAGGATATGCTGTCGTTTATTCATTCCGGCAACGTCACCTGTCGGCTAAATCGGCAACAGCTTCACGACACTCTTAAAGCAGGTAACGCGATCGCTCTGTTTGATGGCATTGATGAGGTGTTTGATCCGGGATTGCGGGATGAAGTGGTCACCGATATTCACCGCTTCACCAATGACTATCCCACCGTGCAGGTGATTGTCACCTCTCGCTGGTTGGGCTATAAAGCACAGCGGCTGCGCGATGCCGGGTTTCATCACTTAATGCTGCAAGACTTGGACGATGAGCAGATTGCAGCATTCATCCAGCGATGGCACGACCTGACCTTTGCAGACGCAGCCGATCAGGTTCGCAAACAGCAGCGCTTGCAAAAAGCCGT
>CASBQE010000334.1 GCA_949127665.1 Synechococcales cyanobacterium PMM_0083 | reverse complement strand
TAGCCAACGGCTCTACCAAAGTTTCAACCTTTGCCGCATCAAGCAAACAAATGCAAACGCTGAGTTTGGATTGGGCTGGTGTAACGCGAGTCACAATTAACTTTGCGGCGGGTAGCAACACAGCTTATGGCGCTCTCGATAATTTTGTCTTCCGCAATGGGGTTACGCCAACGCCAACGCCTGCACCCACGCCAGCGCCTTTACCTCTGGCAAATAGTCAGCCTATGGTGACAGTGCCCGGTTCATTGACGATCGCATCTGGCAAATCTCTATCCATCTCTGGTATCCAAGTCGCTGATGCAGACGCGGGGAATGGAGTGCTAACGACCACTTTGAATGCTACAAATGGCACGATTGCGATCGCCAACACCATCAGCAATGGAGTTGCCGCCGCCAATATCCAAAACAATGGCACGGGCGCAGTCACGCTGACTGGAACTCTCCAACAAATTAACAACACCTTAGCGGCAGTCAATGGAGTCCTCTATACGGGCAAGAGCGGTTTCATCGGCAACGACACCATCAATGTGAATGTGAATGACAACGGCAACTCTGGCACTGGAGGAGCGAAAACCGATAGCGAATTCTTTAGTGTCAACGTGTTTGGGGCAGTTCCTCCAACACCTGCTCCAACCGGAACGCGATCGCAAATTGGCACCAACCTAGCGGGCATTGCCGACTGGTCTACCGAAATTCCCTTTACCGACGTATTCAAAACCTCACGAGAATGGATCTCTCAGCGACAGGGTGCCAAGTGGGGCGAAGGCGGCAAGCTAAATCTCACGCCTGAAGGCTGGATTGCATCCCTCGCACCCGGACAGTTTGCGGAAGCGATTGTGCTGACGGGAACCACTTTTCCCGCTGGCAGATACACCCTGTTCTACGACGGGGAAGGTAAGATCGATTTCACCTACGACAATGCCAAAATCGTCAGTCAGTCTCCTGGAAAAATCACCGTTGACGTGAAACCCGATAACAACGGGGTTTTCATCCGGCTTCTGGAAACCAATTCAAGTAATCCGGTTCGCAATATTCGGTTCATTTTGCCCGGTTTTGAGAATACTTACCAGACTCAGACTTTCAACCCGGTCTTCCTAGATCGGTTGTCTAAGTTTGATACGCTCAGGTTCATGGATTGGGAAGCGACGAATAACTCCACTTTGGCAAACTGGAGCGATCGCGCTACTCTCACCAGTGCCACCCAGGCAACGAGTAAAGGTGTAGCGTTGGAATACTTGATCCAGCTTGCCAATACGCTGAAGATTGATCCCTGGTTTACCGTGCCAGCCCAGGCAAACGATGACTATGTGCGAAACTTTGCCACGATGGTACGCGATCGCCTTGATCCGTCTCTCAAAGCTCATGTGGAGTATTCCAACGAAACCTGGAACGGCATCTTTACGCAAGCGAACTATGTTGGACAGCAAGGGCTAGCTCGCGGATTAGACAACACCAGTTGGGGCGCTGGGTTTCGCTACTACTCCGAGCGTTCGGTTGAAATCTTCAAGATTTGGGAAAATGTGTTTGGTGCCAGCACCAGCCAACGGGTTGAGCGCGTCTTGTCAGGACATGCCGCCAATCCTTGGGTCGGCGAACAAATCTTAGGCTGGAAAGATGCTTACAAACATGCCGATGCCTACGCGATCGCACCCTACTTTGACGGATTTGGCGATGCCGATGGAGATGGCTGGAGCGATATCAACGATGTTGATCGCGTCAACATCACGATCAACATGACTGCTGACCAAATCATTGATGGAATGCTGAGAGAAATGCCCACAGAAATCAAAGCCATGTTCGACAACAATGCCACTGTTGCAAAACGTTTTGGTCTTGATTTAGTCGCTTATGAGGGCGGTGCCCACCTGACCAGCTACCAGTTTCCTGATGACAAAGTGGCAAAAATGACCGACCTGTTTACAGCAGTCAACCGCAATTCTCGGATGAGAGATGTGTATAAAGCCTACTTGGATCAGTGGCAAGCAAGCAGCGGTGGTGGTGATTTCAACCAATTTAACGATGTCACGGCTCCTAGCAAATGGGGCTTCTGGGGCGCACTGGAACACCAAAACCAAAACCCTAGCACTGCTCCTAAGTACCTAGGACTGATGGATTTCATCAACGCAACCTCATAAGTTTAGCTGTTAACTATTAGCGGAGTAAGATGTCTCACGACTCGGCAACGCATCATCTTCCAAGATTGATGGATTGCCGAGTTTTGAGTTTATTAATCACGCAGTGTTCAACTTTGCTCGACTACCTGTAAAAACTGCCCAAAACCTTTGGGCTGAAACGCCTTGAAAAATTGTGGGCAATGTCCACTCTACTGAAAATAGCGGTGATTGTTGATACTCGCCATTCGATATTCGCCAGTCCCTTCACATTTCCTCCAAATATTTTTCATACCCCACCTGTTCTAGCTTTGCCTGTTTCTCCATCACCATTTGCTCTAGGCTGTGGCGATACTGCTGGACTTTTTCTAATAAATCAGAGTCATGACTTGCCAGCATTTGCACGGCGAGTAACCCAGCATTTTTGGCATTGCCGATCGCCACGGCAGCAACGGGAATTCCCGCAGGCATTTGCACGATCGAGTAGAGAGAATCGATGCCCTGCAAGTGACGACTGGCAACGGGTACGCCGATTACGGGCAAAGGAGTTAATGCAGCAACCATTCCCGGCAAGTGAGCCGCCCCTCCCGCCCCGGCAATGATTACTTTTAAGCCGCGCTGGTGGGCAGTTTGGGCATAAGTCACCATGCGTTCTGGGGTGCGATGGGCAGACACAATGCTGACCTCGTGGGGCACTCCAAACTCGGCACAGACTGCGATCGCGGCTTGCATTGTCGGCAAATCTGAATCACTGCCCATGATAATGCCAACTAACGGGTGCTTGAGTGTTATCAAGAGGACTTATCCTTTTTGGTTGTGGAATGGGAGGATTGAGCAAAACTGCTGATCAGCAGACACGCAATCCCGACATTGATAAATGTATCTGCCAGATTAAACACCGGAAATCGAATCAGGCGAAAGTCAATAAAATCCACAACTTGCCCCAAGATGAAGCGATCGATGCCATTGCCCAACGCTCCCGACAAAATGAAGCCATAGCCAAGCTGCTCCCACTTGCTCAAAGTCGGTCCAAACCATGCCAATAGCAGCAGCCCCACGCTAACCCCCAACGACAGCCAACGCAGCCAACCCACGCCTTGATTAAAAAAGCTAAAGGCAGCCCCCGTATTGACGACGTAAGTAAAATGGAACACATCTGGAATCAGTGCCCAGGTTTGCGGCGGATCGGTGAGGGGAAAGGTGTAAACGACCCAAAACTTACTCAAGCGATCGAGGACTAAACCTGCTAGAGCAGCCAACCAAAAAAAGCGATTTTTAGAAAACATTGAACGATTCAAAAGAGGGCGATAGCCGAGAGGAAGCTGTACGGGTTTAGCATTCGGCAAACGACTCTGATTAAGTTTCAAGGCTTTTGCCCGAATGCTAAACCCCTTCAAATTACAAACTTATTTAATTTCCCATTCCTTAGACATCTTACTAAAGCGATCGCTGACGGCGATCGCGTCTTCCAAAGCTTTTCCCTAGTAAAACAGCAGGCGGCGCAATCCGTACGCCAGGATTGTTACGGCACAAACTACGGCAAACTGACCCGGCAATGCCTCTACCGAGAATTTTAGCAACAACTGGATAAAATTCACCTGGCTCACTCCACCTACTAACCGTAGTCCACTCAAATACAACAAGCCAGTGATGTGAATACTGAGCAAGCCCGCTAAACAGCTAACCAAGAGTATCTCCAATTTAGGAACCGCCTTGAATGCTAAATAGCCACAGATCCATGCACCAGGGATAAATCCTAAGATGTAGCCAAAGCTAGGTTCCGCTAAATATCCCAATCCACCACCCTTTGAAAAAACAGGGAACCAAGGCGTTAGCCCCAATAGCACATAAGCCACTTGAGACAGCGTTGCTGGATTTTTGCCTGCGACACAGCCCACAAGTAGCCCCGCTCCAAACTGATAGGTGATGCCTAGGGCATACATTTGAATGGCTTGGTGCCC
>CASBQE010000333.1 GCA_949127665.1 Synechococcales cyanobacterium PMM_0083 | reverse complement strand
CAATATTCTAATTTGTTACTAGCTCACACCATGCGACGATTCCCTCGCATCACGAGCGGCTTCATGAGTTTGGCGGCTACTCTAGCCATTTACCCCCAAGCAGCGATCGCCCAAGTCACGACCCTCCCCTCCGCACTCAACCCCGCTCTAACCTTTCAAACGACGGGACGCGAACGCGGTCCAAACGTGGGCGATTGGTACACTACCCTCACCTCTGCCAGTACCGATAGAATCCATCGATTTTTCATTAGCGTCACCCCAGCAGATTTAGCCGCCGCAGGGGGTGCAATTCCTGTCCGCATTTTAGATGGCGAGAGCAATGGAGCAATCGATGAAATCAATGCTAGTTTGTTTGGCAGCGTAACCTGTGTGGCAGCAGGCGACAACTGCGACCCGTCTCGATTTACCTTACTGGCTCCGGGAGGTGTAAACATTGGGACATTGACTTACAACACCGTGGGCTTACCCGCTGCGGATGGTCAAAATGATCTGTTGGGCACCATTACAGCTCCGGGGATTTATCAGGTGACCAGTGAAGCAGGAGCATTCCCCATTTCAGGAGATCCAACATTCGCCTTAAACAATGACGACAACGGCTTCCGAATTCAAGTTTCGGGCGTTGCCAACTTGCTAATTGGACAATTTCAGGGAAATATTCAGCAAAATTCTGGGGCTTCAATTAACTTAAGGCTGTTCACCCTAGTCGGTCCCGGCACAGGCACCCTGTCGTTCCGCAACTTTGATCTGGATGGCGGCGCTGTCCTTCGCTACATCAGTCCTCCGGGTGGCTTAGGTCCCCTCGGACCGGTATTGGTATCAGGCAATGGGGTCTGGAACGGCGGCGGCGACTTGAATACGGGTGCAGACAATATCACTGGTTTAAATCCACTGAATGATGCAGGGGCATGGGAATTTCGGGTGGATGCCCTCACCACAGATAACCAAACTTTGTTTGAGGCAAATACGGGTTCAGATCGCCTGCCGCTGTTTGATACCCAGCCCACTCGCGCTGGAAACTTTACGATTACAACCGATACCACCCGCGAAACTCCTGTGGGTCAGCGAGTTTGTCACCCGTTTAGAGTAACGAACAACTTCTTTACTACTGATATTGTCAATCTGGTGCCCACTGGCACAAACCCCAACTACACCGCGCAATTCTTCCGAGATGAGGCAGGCACGGTGCCGCTAACCGATACCGATGGCGATGGGCAGGTGGATACAGGTATTTTGACCGTTGGTGGCTTTGTTGATCTGTTCTTGTGTGTTACCCCTGCTGCGGGTGCCATCCAACCGGACGGCACTGTCCTGACCGACACCACTACAATTACTGCCACTTCCTTTATGGATCGTGAGGTGCGTGACCAAGCGGGTGCAGGTGCTCCGGTGCCGCAGTCAGTCGTGAAAACGACGCGCCCATTGGCTGCTGGGGCTGGAACACCTGACTTTAAGCTGGTGAAGCGGATTACTAATGTGATTCGCAATGGGGCACCGCTGGCGGGAATTGACTTTGGCGCAGTGATTGATGACCCAGCGGATACCAATGATACGGCGGCGGGTTTTGCCCAAATTCCGTTGGTGGGTGTGACGGCTGTACCCGTAAGTACGCCAGTGCAGAGCAATGATGAAGTGACTTACACGGTTTACTTTTTGTCGGATGGCGCATCTCCGGCGATCGCGGTCAACATTTGCGATTTGATTCCTGGTGGGCTGAGTTTCATTCCTGGATCTTTAGAGTTGAAGATTGGGGATGCGGCAGCGTTTTTTGCATCGCCTTCTACTAATATCGGCGGCAATTTCTATGCGCCGTTGGCACCACTGCCCAACAATAATTCCTGCACTATTCAAACAAACCCAAATGGTGCGGCGATTTCTGAGTTGGGCACTGTTTCCAATAGCCCAGGCAGCAATTTTGGCTTTGCCCGCTTCCGCGTCCGGGTAAACTAGAAATCTAGAGTACCCCTGTAAAGCTGACCGTTTGTATCCTCAGGATTACTAGGGGATCTATCTTGGTGTGATTGGCAGCGCCCTTTTGGAATATGCCCAGTTTTGCGGCACAACTGAGCCAGCTAGTTAGGTGAGGGAGTGCGCCAAGCGTTGATAGACGGTGGCTAGGGCGGTAGCATCGCCCACGTTTCCTGGAAACAGCACGACGGGCAGGTTCGGGAACTGGGGATGATCGGCAGCGGTTTGCACCATCGAAACACCAGGTAGCACCTGACCCAACAGCCACGCCGTTCTCAGGGCTAGCCCGTTACTTAGAGTGTCGTTAGATGTGATGCCACCTTTACTGATTAAGAAACCGATGTCATTGGGCAAGTTTCGCAATACATCCATCAGCAATTCAGAAACCGCTTCGCCAAAGTCTAACCGGGTTTGGGCATTGTCAAAGGAGAGTTCTTGCCGACTGGTATAGACCACAGAGGTTTTGCCATCTGCATAGATTTTGTCGGTCTGAGCCAGAATTTCGGCTAAAAGCTGCGATCGCGCCTCTTTTCGATCCGGTGCCAACAGCCGCGCCACTTCCACTTCCACCCCAACTATCCCAGTCTGTTCTAGTAAATACTTAAGTTGTTCCGTCGTTTTTTGAACGTGAGAACCGACAATCACCGCCCCCGGTTTGCCATTACGCACGTATTGCGCCATCGCTTCTGGGGCGATCGCCTGAGCCGGCAATGCCGCCAACGCCGTCAGCAAACTGGCAGCACTCCGAAACAAAAACCGTTTTCCTTGAGCAGCGGCAGTGAGAATATCAGCAGCAAATCGGTTCAAATCCGCTTGCGTGGCTGCATCTACTACGCAGCACTGGTTATCGTGCAGATTTAGCAATCGCTCCAATACGCCTTGGCGAATCTCTGGCAGCAGAAACCGTTCAACCTGATCAGCTTGAATGCGCCGTTGGGTCTTTTCTGCTACATAATCGGGCAAATAACTATGGCTGTAGCCAAACACAGAATCGCGAGCAAACTCAGTTTCGTGAACGGGAGTATCCACACCATTCACTTGTAGATAATGAATGCTATCGCGAGTAGTGCGTCCGCCTTCAAAAAAGGCTGGTGTCAAAAAGTGAGCATCAAAAGCGCCCAGTTCTGAGGCAATCACATCCGTCTCAATCGGATAATGTCCGCGCAACGTGGAGTCTGAGCGACTGACTACCAAAAAATCTTGAATATTCTCCAAGGTAAGGGCTTGCTTGAGGTTTTGGCAGGCTTCGCGGGTGACGGCAGCAGCCTTCTCAGGAGTCAGCGATCGCGTATTCGTCAACACAAAAAATATCGGTGCATCATCCCTCAATCCGAGCCTGAGCGTTTCCACATCCCACTGCATCAACAGCAGGCAGCTATGCACCGTTTGAGAGCCTGTAGGGTCATCATCGAAAACAATAATCTTGGGGCGGGTCATTTTTGTTAAAGCGGCTGAGGTTGCTATGACCATTATTGAGCTAGCCGAGTCCCTTTTTGCTGGGAGCGATACAATTGCTTCGATAAACTCGTAGTGGGTCACCCCGAGATCGCCACAAAAGGTTCAATCTGGAGCGCTAACCCAACAGTCCGCTAGCGTAGCGCAACAGAGATTTACTTAAAATCAATGTTCAAGCCCCTAGACGTTTAGCCACGCATTAAGGTACAGTTTAGGACTGTGAGTTTTTGATCAGCCAGACTTATGCTGCACGCCCAAGAAATTATCCGCTCAATTGAAGCGGAACAAATGAAATCGGATTTGCCAATTATTTATGTTGGCGATACCGTTAAAGTCGGTGTGATTATTCAAGAAGGTGGCAAAGAGCGGACTCAGCCCTATGAAGGGGTTGTCATCGCAAAACGCGGCTCTGGCATTAACCAAAATCTTACCGTCCGTAAGGTTTTTCAAGGAATTGGAGTGGAGCGTGTTTTTCCAATTCATTCTCCTCAGATTGAAAATATCAAGGTTTTGCGTCGCGGTAAAGCCCGTCGTGCCAAGCTTTACTACCTACGCGATCGCATAGGTAAGGCAACTCGCCTGAAGCAACGGTTCGATAGAGCTTTGTAACGGTTTTGCAATTAGCTTTCAGCCCTTAGTTTTCATTTAGAGCTAGTGACTGAAAGCTGATTTTT
>CASBQE010000332.1 GCA_949127665.1 Synechococcales cyanobacterium PMM_0083 | reverse complement strand
TCTAAGGTAAAAGGAAGGTCAGACATACAGCTAAACCTGAAGATAGAAAAGAGCCGAAGAATTTACCTATCAGATACAGCCAAATTATGACGATTAGGATCAAATCACTTTGAGGCTTCTAAAACCAAAACCGTAGCATAGATAAACTGTGAAATAATTTGTGGAACCTCTAAGCCTTGAATTAGGCGCATGATTGTATCAAATCGTAAAAAGAATCTATGAAACAGGCAGTTATCCAGGACTTTCTGAATTTACCAGGAATTGTGGGTCTTGCTCTCATAGCTCAGCGATCGCGCCCTTGTTTTTGTAGAATTGAACAAGCTCTAAACTACCCACAAAAACCAGCCTTAGCTCAAGGTATTCTGCAAATTGGTTGACACCCTGCCTAAAGAGTTGGAATCGTTTAAATTTCAATTTAGGGACTTGCATGAAAATAAAATACCCGTGAACCCTAATTGTTCCACTATGTAAACCCCAGATCCCTAACTTTACATGGCTAAAATCGTTCGGCTTGAACCCATTTCTCAAGAATCCTCTATTGAAACTAACGGCAATCTACTCTCAATTCTGATTAACAAAGATTTAGATGTGTTGAAGGAATGTGGTGGGCGCGGACTGTGTGCCACCTGCCATCTATACATTAAGAGTGGCATGAATGGATTGTCTCCAGTGAATTGGCGAGAGCAGCGCACCCTAGAAGTGATTAGTATCTGCAAACCAAATTCTCGGTTGGCATGTCAGGCGCGAGTTTTAGACAATGGCGTAGTGGTGGAACTGCCGCCGGGGATGTATATCAACTCAATTAAGGATATTGAAGCGCTGATTGGTCGGCGGGCTGAACAAGATTTGCTGCATCCAATTACGGGTCAAGTTTTGGTGGAGGCGGGTAAGCTAATCACGCGATCGATGATGAAGCAAATTGAAGACAAAACTAGCTTTAACATGGGGCAATATTTGACCAACAGTAAGGATGTGTAACGTTGAGAAAGTAGTGTTTTAAGCAGTGCTGTAGGTGCAATGTTGACCGGGGGACGGATGAAAGAGGGTGCTAAATGCTGAGCCAACTACAAAAACTAAGCTGCGAAACGGATGGTCGTTATGCAACGGATGAAGAATTAGAGTTTGTGACTGAGTTTGAGCGATCGTTTTATTTGAGAGTGCAAACTTATCAGCGGTTGGAAGCGATGGAGACGGTCATCGTGCAGCAGGTGTTGACCAAGATGCAGTTCCTTGATCCGTCGCTGCTGCACCACCACAATGCAGACGTGACTGCGAAGTGGCAGCGAGATACGATTCGGGTGCTGCGATATTCGGCGATCGCAATGCTGCTGAATGATCCTGATTCGTTGCGCGATCGCCTGCTGTTTTGGTTTCGGACGATTATGAAAGCGTTTGGTGCCGAGCGCAGTTGTAATGTCACCTATGCAGTGATGCAGACTGTAATCAAAGAACATCTACCTTCGGCTCAGGCAAGTTTGATTTGCCCCATTTTAGAAATGAATCGGCAGATTTTGGGAGCGGTTTAGGCAAAAAATCGGGACGTTGAGATTGGGATATTGAGGTAAAGTCTATGGCGATACGGGCTTTGCCCAGATAAATCAACGCGGTGATTGGTTGAATCCTAAGGCATGATGAAGAAAGATTGATCAAAACCTGTTCTTTTTTCAAAAAACGTTCATGGCTACTCCCCTAAGCGGCACTCAAATTCGGCAAACATTCCTGAACTTTTTTGCGAATCGCCAACACCGCGTGCTTCCTAGCGCCTCGCTAGTGCCGGAAGATCCGACGGTGTTGCTGACGATCGCGGGAATGTTGCCATTCAAGCCAATCTTTTTAGGGCAGCAAGCCGCAGAATTTCCTCGTGCTACTACGTCTCAAAAATGTATTCGCACCAACGACATTGAAAATGTGGGACGCACTGCGCGACACCACACCTTTTTTGAGATGTTGGGCAATTTCAGCTTTGGGGATTATTTCAAATCTCAAGCGATCGCGTGGGCATGGCAACTTTGCACTCAAGTGTTTGAGCTACCGCCGGAGCGAATTGTCGTCAGCGTTTTTGAAGAAGATGATGAATCCTTTGCCATCTGGCGTGACGAAATTGGCATTCCGGCTCACCGAATTCAGCGCATGGGTGCAGATGACAACTTTTGGGTATCGGGTGCCACGGGTCCTTGTGGTCCTTGCTCGGAGCTATATTACGACTTCAAGCCAGAACTGGGCGATGACGCGATCGACCTAGAAGACGATAGCCGCTTTATTGAGTTCTACAACCTGGTGTTCATGCAATACAACCGGGATCTTGAGGGCAACCTGACTCCGCTTAAAAGCAAAAATATTGATACGGGCTTGGGGCTGGAGCGGATGGCGCAAATTCTGCAACAGGTGCCGAATAATTATGAAACTGACCTGATTTTTCCGATCGTGAAAACGGCGGCACAGATTGCGGGAATTGACTATCACACTGCCGATGATGCGACAAAAGTGGCGCTGAAAGTGATTGGCGATCACATTCGGGCGGTGGTTCACATGCTGGCAGATGGCATTACGGTTTCCAATGAAGGGCGGGGCTATGTGCTGCGTCGCCTAATTCGGCGGGTGATTCGCTATGGGCGCTTGATTGGGATTGATCGAGAGTTTACGCCGCTAGTAGCGGAAAGCGCGATCGCCCTAGCCGAAACTGACTATTCCATGCTTCGCGATATGGATCGAACGATTAAATTGGCACTGCAACGGGAAGAAATTCAGTTCCTCAAAACGTTGGAATTGGGTGAGCGCGAACTGGCAGCGGTCATGGAACAGGTGGGGGCTGGCGGGCAAATTCCTGGATTAAACGCCTTTACTTTATATGACACCTATGGCTTCCCCTTGGAATTGACCCAAGAAATCGCCGCTGAAAAAGGACTCACGGTTGACACCGACGGCTTTACGGTTGAGATGGAAAAGCAGCGATCGCGATCGCGCAATGCCGTAGAAACCATTGACCTGACGGCTCAAGGCGCACTAAATCAACTGGTGGGGCATATTCAAGAAACCGAGTTTTTGGGCTACAGTTTGCCTGCGGTAGAAGCGGAGGTGGAAGCGCTGCTGGTCGCTGGACGAGTGGTGGCGGTGGCTGAGGCTGGTGCAGAGGTGCAGGTGATTCTGAATCAAACGCCGTTTTATGCAGAATCGGGTGGGCAAATGGGCGATCGCGGCTATCTTTCTAGTGAAACAGCGCTAGTGCGGATTGTGGATGTCAAAAAAGATGCCGGATTTTTTGTTCACTATGGTCGAGTTGAGCGAGGAACTTTGCGGGTCGCCGATGGCGTAAACGCGCAGATTGATCTTGCCTGTCGTCGCCGAGTGCAGGCACATCACACCGCCACTCACCTCTTGCAGTCTGCTTTGAAGAAAATTGTCGATGAGTCGATTTCTCAGGCGGGTTCCCTCGTTGGGTTTGACTCGCTCCGGTTTGATTTTCGCAGTCCCCGCGCCCTGACTGCGGCAGATGTGCAGCAAGTGGAAGAGCAAGTCAACACCTGGATTGCCGAAGCCCATGTCGCCCATACAGAGGTGCTTCCCATCGCGGAGGCTAAGTCACGCGGGGCGATCGCCATGTTTGGCGAAAAGTATGGCAACGAGGTGCGAGTGCTGGATGTGCATGGCGTATCCATGGAGCTTTGCGGCGGCACCCATGTCAGCAACACGGCAGAAATTGGGCTGTTCAAGATCACCTCAGAATCAGGCACTTCAGCCGGAATTCGACGAATTGAAGCGGTGGCGGGACCTGCGGTACTGGAATACCTCAACCTGCGCGACGAAATTGTTAAAGACTTGAGCGATCGCTTTAAGGTGAAGCCCGAAGACATTCGCGATCGCGTCACCGCCCTGCAAACCGAATTGAAAAACACCCAAAAGCAGCTAGACATGGCGAAATCTCAGGTTGCCCTCGCAAAAGCCGATAGTCTATTGGCAACCGCTGAATCCGTTGGCACCTTCAAAATTTTGGTCGCCGAACTGCCGGGAGTTGATCCTGAATCGCTCAAAACCGCTGCCGAACAACTCCAGCAAAAGCTGCAAGAAGGGGCAGTCTTCCTCGGTTCTGCGCCTGAACCCGGCAAGGTTAGCCTCGTCGCTGCCTTTAGCCCTGAAGTGGTGAAAACAGGTTTGCAGGCTGGTAAATTCGTGGGCGCGATCGCCAAAATTTGTGGCGGCGGCGGCGGCGGCAGACCCAACCTCGCCCAAGCAGGCGGACGCGACGACAGCAGACTAGCCGAAGCGCTTGAAGCAGCGAGAGATCAGCTAAAAAGTAGCCTGAGCTAACATCAGGTTCCAAGGGCTAGATTAAATGGCGTTCGTGTAGCGTCTCCATAGCAGATATGTCGAATATAAATTCGTTCGCCCCTCACACCTCGTAATTCGTCCGTTTGTCCATTGCCCTTTTCCCCTTCGGAGTTCGTCATTCGGGTTTTGTACTGCACCGGGATTGCTGCACAAATTTAAATTTTCCTCAATTTTCCTGATTAATTGGTTCCACTTTTGCTGAGGGAGAGTAACTTAGTAGCGGATTAATGTAGCAGTATCCAGAATATGACAAGCAATAGGCGTAAACTTAGGCACACAAATCTGTTTATCCCTAAAAACTGACACCTGCTATAAAATCTTAAGAATTGCATTTTGCCTAAAACGGGCAATACTGAATCCTGAGTCACTGGGTACACTATGACAAAACCAGGGGTGGAAACGTAGGAGCCTTTGAGGAACCAATGGAGAATCGACCAGAGATTAACGGTGAAAATGCCCGGACTGTTGAGGGCATCCTGCAAACGGTGACTCAGGATTTGAAGCATTTGCATCAAGGGTTAGTCACTCAACTATCTCAAGAGGTGACGCAACTTCAGGCAGAAAAAGCCCGATTGACTGCGGAAGTTGGCAAGCTGCAAACCACCCAACAGACTTTGCAAACACGACAGCAGGAGTCGTTGTCTCAACAGCAAGTCGCCCAACAGCAACTCTGGGCGAAGCAATTAGCGCTCGTGTTAGCCAATCACTTGCAAAACGTGATGGTGCAGCAGGTTAATCAACTTGCTAACACTAATCAATTGGGGAGTGGCAGGATGGCGCTGGCTAGCGATGGCAGTGATTCGAGCGACCATGCCCATCGACTATTGGCATCGTTGGATTCTACTTTTAGCGCCACTTTCAATACCTTACAGCAGGAATTGGCAAGCTATGAAAGCGCCCTCTCTCAGCGGATTAGCCGGATGCACAGCCTAGAGCAGCAGGGAGAAGCTGTTTTAGAAACGTTGGTTAGCCGGATTCGAGATCAGTTGTTATTGGAAGCGGAACCGCGATCGCCACAGCCATTGTTACCTCAAGAAAACGGTACATTGGCGCAATCAACCTACGGCGTAGGATACGAATCGGCTCAGCAGCCCCCACAAGGGTATCCACCCGAACTGCCTTTTACCCCACTGCGATCCGCACCAGTGCAACCGATAGGTCAATCGCCCCAAGCTAATCCTTCTCAAACACAGCAGCCTCGACCCTCTGCAACAATTTCTCCGGCTCCGCTAGCGATTCCAGGCTCCTCCCTGCCCCAACAGGCACCTGCAAAAAAAGAGCTATCTAGCTTTTGGACGGGGTTATGTTTAGTGTTGCTTTCAACGGTGGCGCTGTCGATTCACAATGTAGTGGTACGGATTATTGGGAATGGCAGCGTTGATCCAATTACAAAAGTTTTTCAGCTTACCCCAGCTAGAGTGCTAGACAGCTTTGATGTGGGTGGTTTTCTTCGGCTTAATTTAGGCAATTCGCTGTTGATTTTGTGGCTGCGAATGTTAGTGGTGTTGCCGCTGATGGTGATTGTGGCAATGGTTCTCTATCCGCCAGTTTGGAGAGATTTGAAACGATTTTTTGCCCTACAAGATCGCAAGCCAATCTGGATTGTGGTGGGCAGCGGCGTGTTTCTCTTTCTATCCCAAGTGATGATTTATATTGCGATCGGGCAGATTGGGGCAGGACCCGCAGTCACCATTTTGTTTATGTATCCCATTTTTACGGTGCCGCTGGCGTGGTTTCTCTTTGGCGATCGCCCCACTCCTCTACGCTGGGCAGTAATGGGCACAATTTTGACAGGCATCATCCTAACCGCACTCCCCAAGATTTTTGAATCCGGCAAAGGGTTTTCACCAGAAGGCATCATCATTGCCGTCGGCTCTGGGGTTGCTTTTGCTCTATATCTCATTCTGATGCAGCTTGGCTTTAAGAAACTGCATCCAGTTCCCGTTAGCCTGATTCAGTTCTTCACTATTTTTGTATTGTCCGCTGTTATTTTGATTTTACTAGGTCCTAATTTGGGCGTAATCGTAGAGCCAGACAAGCGTACAGGTTTTATTCTGAGTGGTATCGTATTGGGCTGTTTGACCTTGGTTGGCTATCTATCTAATAATTTTGGGGTGCGGTATATGGGGGCAGGTTTAGCCTCGATTGTTGCCTCGATCGGTCCCGTGATGACTGCGTTACTTGCCTGGATTTTGATTCAGAACAAGTTGCAAGGGGTGCAGTGGTTTGGCATTTTCTTAGTCACTGCGGGTGTGGGGGCGCTTAGCTTTGAGAGGATGAAGCTGCAAACAAAGAAGAAGTAAAGGAGTGGAGGAAAGAAATTTGGATGTCCTTGCAAACTCAAAATTTAAAACTCAGAACTCACACTACTAGCCCCAGCGGCGTTTGGCTTGACGGAAGCCGAAGTAGCAGAGGACTGCTACCACCAGTAGGACTAAGATTGGCGCAGCGATCGCCAGGATAGACAGCACTACTGAGCTTGCTGATTCTGCGGTGGAGACGGCAATATTCCCAACGGGTCCGGCAACTGCGGTTGAGCCGAGCCGAGTGAAGCCCATGACTGCCCCAGTGCCGCCTGCGATCGCGCCACCGCCGATGATTGCCAAACTCCAGCGCAGGAATGGGTCGAGATCGCTGGTAACGGTGGCTGTAAGGATCGTGCCCGCGATCGCCGCCAAAGGGATCTCAATTAAGTCTAAAAAATCATTTAATACTGGAATGAAATAAACGATCACTTCGACTGTAGCAGCGATCGCAAAGGCAGCGACTGCCCCTTGATCGCCCCTCTCCTGATCTATTGCGCGTCATCGCGATCGGTAGTCTTCCCGTAGTGGATTCTTTTGTGATGAGCCTGTTTCGGTATGGCTACGCTAGACCCGATGAAGGGGCTAGACCACTGCCAACGATTAACCAGGGCGAGGGAGTGCAGATACTCACGAAGCGGGTAAGTTTGACTGCATAATTTGTCTTAATCTGCCTAACTAATTGAAAGTCCGGTAGACTCTAC
>CASBQE010000331.1 GCA_949127665.1 Synechococcales cyanobacterium PMM_0083 | reverse complement strand
CCGATCGCCCGATCGAAGCGCAACATTTCCAGGCTGCGATCGCCATATACGCCCTCAATTTGCTGACGGCAACAGTCGATCGCAAAGTCATTCAGTTCTTCCGGTTCAATTCCATACAAGTCCTGAAACACCTGTGATTCCACCCGACAAAAGCGGGGGCGATCGTGGTAAATCCGGCATTCTCGATTTTCCTGATCAAAATTGATGCACCAGCCATCTTCCCCGACTAGGCTGAAGTACAAAGTCAATTCCTCTGGGGTTAAGTAATCTGCCAGTTCCGGGCGATCGTCTGGAGCAAGGTTGCAGCACGCGCCACACTGTTTTACACATTGCCAAGTCGCCATCGTTGAGCCTTCTTATATTTTTATTAACTTTCTGAGGAGTGCCCCAGTCACCAGAATAATATAAGTAACTGTTACAGCAACTTATACGATAGCTTGATGAGTCGGCAGTGGCTCAGCTTGGGAGGAATCATGGGTTTTGTTACTGACATTTTGGGTAGTGTTAATTGGGAAGCGATTATTCAGCTAGCGATGATTGCAGCAATTATGATTTCTGGACCAATTGTTATTTTCTTGCTGGCTGCACAGGGTGGCGATTTATAACGGTCAAAGATTTTTTACGAGTATGAGAGAGTAGCAAGGAGTTTGGCGTAAGTCGGACTCTTTTTTTTGAATAACCGAGCGTGGATGTGATGACAACTCTCAATCGCTTTCACGCTTTGAGATATCGTTGTTTGCCTCACTATTAGTCTTAATTGACCCCGGCAATGTTTGTCCATACAGATTCTTGAAATTATTGAATCAATTGTAGGGGCGGGTCTTGTGCCTGTCCGTTATGTTGAGGGCACACACAGAAAATGCCCCTACTGACATTGATGATGTATCTTTGATTACCAGGTTAATATGAAAATCGTTTTCTTTGGAACGCCAGAATTTGCTGTGCCCAGTCTGGAACGCTTATTGGTGCATCCCGATTTTGACGTGGTGGCAGTGGTGACGCAACCGGATAAGCGGCGAGGTCGGGGAAACCAGTTGATACCGTCGCCTGTAAAAGCATTGGTAGAGGATAGCTTACCGATTTGGCAGCCTCGTAGCGTTAAAAAGGATCTTGAAACATTAGAAAATCTGCGGTCAATCCAAGCGGATGCATTTGTAGTGGTTGCCTATGGACAAATTTTGTCTCAAGCCATTTTGGATATGCCGCGTTTGGGCTGTGTCAACGCTCACGGCTCGATTCTGCCAAAATATCGGGGGGCTGCGCCGATTCAATGGAGCATTTACCACGGAGAAACTGAAACGGGCATTACCACGATGTTGATGGATGTTGGAATGGATACGGGCGCGATGCTGAAGGTCGATCGCATCGCGATCGCGCCCCTGCAAAACGCTCACGATCTCGCGGCTCAGCTATCAATGATGTCTGCCGATTTGCTGGTTGAAACTTTGCTGCAACTCAACCAGGGTAGTGCCCAACCCGTTCCTCAAGATTCAACCCAGGCAACCTATGCGCCCTTGATCACAAAGGAAGACTATGAACTGGATTGGTCAAAATCCGCGATCGCGCTTCACAACCAAGTACGCGGTTTCTTCCCAAACTGCACCACCACCTTTCGCAATGAACCTCTAAAAGTAATCGCCACCATTCCCCTAGATCCTGGCTACTGGAACGGCTTGGCATCGGATCTGCAAACGGGATTGAAAGGGGTTTGTGATTCGCTCAAAGCAAGCAATCAACCCGGAACTATTGTGGCGATCGCCAAAGGACTCGGCGCGATCGTCCAAACAGGCAACGGCTACCTTCTACTAAAAGAAATTCAGCTTTCTGGCAAGCGCTCTCAATCGGGGGCAGATTTTGCTAATGGGGCACGACTGGCGATCGGTGAAAAAGTTGGAAACACAACTGCTGAATGACAAAATGTAGAGTTTTTCCCCTCTTGCTTGTTCTTTGATCCCTGCCATTTGATCCCCAAAACCTGTCTTTTGAAAAACGATCCCCTGGTTTGTGCTATACATATTAAAGTTTTGTTGCGCTTTTTTAAGCAAAACTTTGGGTTAACTATCCTTTCTTAGGGGCGCATTTGTGAGTGTGGGCGATCGCCGCGTTAAAATGTCTGTTGCTCGGTTCGTTACATATTCTCTAAGTTAATCCCTGTGGTGTCGCTGGCTATGATTTCGTAGCTAGTTTTTTTTGTCCGAATGGGTTATCACCCTTTTTGGGGATTTGTTCATGCTGCTGTTGGCATTGAAACCCTCGCTTTATCTTCTTTGTCCAGGTTTCACTCGTGAGGAGACAGTATCTATCCATGATTGCTTCACCCGTTAGCCAAGCTTCCCCCCAGACAATTCAGGTTGAACCTGATTTGCGCTTAAAAGATATTTTGAAGACGTTGCCCAAGGCTTGTTTTCAAAAGAACAGTCTAAAAGCCTGGATGTCTGTTTTCATCAATGTTGGTATGGTTATTTTGGGCTATGCGAGCATTGCGATCGCGCCCTGGTTTCTTCTACCCATCGCCTGGATTTTTACCGGAACAGCGCTGACTGGCTTTTTTGTGCTGGGACACGATTGCGGACATCGTTCCTTTGCTAAGCGCCAATGGCTCAACGATTTGGTTGGGCACATTATGTTTTTACCATTGATTTATCCCTTCCACTGCTGGCGCATTTTGCACAATAAACACCATGCCCACACCAACAAAATGGATGTGGATAACGCATGGCAACCTGCCCGACCCCACGATTACGATAACTATCCTTCCATTTGGCTGAGAGGCTATCAAGTGATGCGGGGTCGATTGTGGTGGCTTGCATCCCTAATTCACTGGGGTGGTTTGCATTTCGATCGCTCTCAATTTGCACCCAAAGATCGCCAAAAAGCGACCTTTTCAATGCTGGTCGTGATCGGGTTTGCCGCGATCGCCTTTCCTCTGCTGATCGCAACCACAGGACTCTGGGGCTTCGCCAAATTCTGGCTCCTTCCCTGGTTGGTCTACCATTTTTGGATGAGTACCTTTACCCTGGTTCACCACACAGCTCCAGATATTGCCTTCCAAGAGCCAACCGACTGGAATCAGGCTCAAGCTCAATTGGCTGGCACTGTTCATTGTGAATATCCCGCTTGGATTGAGTTTCTGTGCCATCACATTAACGTTCATATTCCGCATCACCTGTCTACTGCCATTCCCTCTTACAACTTGCGAATGGCACACGAGAGCCTCAAGCAAAACTGGAGTAGCCATCTACATGAAAGCCGTTTCTCTTGGAAGTTGATGAAAGAAATCACTGATCACTGTCACATTTACGACAAGAAGGACGGCTACGTTTCCTTTCGGGATTATCACAAATAGGGCTTTTAAGGAGTACGGGATGCAGGGTATAGGGTACTACGGAGTGCGAGGTGAGAAGTTCTTAGTTTTGAGTTCTTAGCTTCTCCTATCCCCCTGTCTCCCAACTCCCAACTCCCAACTCCGTACTCAAAACATTAATGCGCCACAATTAAAAAACGCGGCTATCGTAGGGCTAGTTTGAACTGAACGAAGGGGGGTTGCCAGCGATGAAACGGCAATTGTGGCTTGGCATTCTGGGTATTGTCACTTTATTAATCGGTTGTTCTGGTGAATCGGGCGACAAGCAAGCTCAACCAAGGGCGATGCAAACGCCCACACCAACAGCACAGACTTTTTCAACGCCGCTGATTAACTCATCAGCCAAGCCGATCGCGCGTCCTGTGCCGGGTTTGTTGCAGCCCACCAATGCCGCAACTCGCATTCCTAGCATTGTCACGGGTCGCCGCGATCCATTTGCAATTGTGCTTGGGTCGCAGCCTCCTATTATCATTTCGTCTAATTCATCTAAGGTGGCATTAGCCCCTTTGCCCCGTAATGTGAACAAATTGCCGGCTCAGCCAATTCCCTCACCGGGGATTGTGCCGTCGCTTTCTCTGCCTCCGATCGCGGTAGGTGCGTCTCCTAATTCTTTGCCTAATTTGTCACCGATGCCGCCCGGAAGTTTGCCGACTGCAACGATTAAAGTTGCACCTCCTTCACGGACTTCTGTTGCCGACGCGATCGCGGTAAATGGCATTGTGCAAGTGGGTGGAAGATGGACTGTGATTGTCAAAGAGCCTAGTGCGGTTTCTAGTCGCTATGTGGCTGTGGGCGATTATTTAGAGAATGGCAAAGTGCTGGTGAAGAAGATTGTCGCGGTAGGAAGCGCTGACCCAGTGGTGGTGTTGCAGCAAAATGGAGTTGAGATTCGGAAGTCCTTAGGGTAGGTTGTAGGGGTGTGAGCAGAGTGTGAAGCGAGTTCACTCACGCGAAGACAACCACGAGGCAGGTTCAAATGCAATCTGACAGCACATCGAAAGACTTGAAAGCGCACTTGGGCAAGAGTGCTGAGCGTCGTACCTTGGAGATGGACGGCAGCTATATTTGTCCCATTTGCCTTCATGGAAATCTCTCGCCCATTGTGCTGATGGATGCCTATTCCTGCCATTTTTGCCGCCATATTTTCACCACCGATCTGTCTGAACAAACTGTTCGGGTTGAAGATAGCTCTCAGCCTGCAACGTGGCGCTGGACGGGCACCAAATGGCAGGCAACGAATAAGCCAGACGTGGATTTGACGATCGCAGTCTGGTTATTGGGCGCTGTGATTAGCATTCTGCCGCCAACGCTTATT
>CASBQE010000330.1 GCA_949127665.1 Synechococcales cyanobacterium PMM_0083 | reverse complement strand
GCGCTACGCTTCCTTCTCCAGAAGCGTCTGCACTAACTCAGACGGGAGCAACCAGCCAACCAAAAGTGGCTCAAGTCTCTCCAGCAAGCGTGATTAGAACCCAAACGCTGTTGCCCCAGCCCATCAAGATTACTCCTGAGAGTTTGCCGCAGCCCAATGCCAGTAACAGCGCCTCCAAATCTCCTAACGTGCTACCGATTCCCGCCAATCCGACCTTGCAGGTGCCAGCGGGTTTTGTAGTTAACGTGTTTGCGGAGGGACTCGATCGCCCTCGTTGGTTAGCGCTAACGCCGTCGGGCGATGTGCTGGTGACTGAAACTCGTCAAAACCGGATTCGATTGCTGCGGGATACCAACAAAGACGGGGTTGCAGAAGTTAAAAAAACATTTGCTACCTCTCAAAACGGGCTGAATATTCCCTTTGGCATGTCATTCAGCAACAATGCATTCTTTTTAGGAAACAGCGCTGCTGTGTTGCGATTTCCTTACGCTCAAGGACAGGAGCAGTTGAGCGGACAAGGCACCAAAATCACAGACTTGCCAGGGGGTGGCTATAACCAGCACTGGACACGCAATGTGATCGTTTCGCCGGATCAAACGAAGCTGTATGTGTCGATCGGGTCAGAGTCGAACCTGAGCGAAGAACCGTTGCCTCGTGCGTCGGTGCAGGTGATGCGGCTAGATGGCTCCGATCGCCAGACTTTTGCATCCGGTTTGCGAAACCCGGTAGGGCTGGCGTTTCATCCCACTACGGGCGCGTTGTATACCACGGTCAACGAGCGCGATACCTTGGGCGATGATTTGGTGCCTGATTACTTCACCCAAATTCAGGCAGGGCAATTTTACGGTTGGCCCTACGCTTATTTGACCCGCGATCGCCTCGATCCTAACCATGTTCAAAATGGGCAGAGTGTCCGTCCAGATTTGGTCGCTAAAACGCAAACGCCAGATGTTTTATTTCAAGCACACTCGGCTGCTTTGGGGCTTCAGTTTTACAACGGTCAAACCTTTCCCGCAAAGTATCGCAATGGTGCTTTCGTTGCCTTTCGGGGTTCCTGGAACCGCGATCAGGGCACAGGTTACAAAATTGTGTTTATTCCATTTAACAGCGCTGGACGACCCCAAGGCTACTACGAAGACTTTCTCACAGGTTTTCTGACGAATCCCGCTGGTCCCGATGTCTGGGGCAGACCCGTCGGGTTGCTGACTCTCCCGGACGGCAGTTTGTTGTTGACAGAAGAGGCAAATGGACGAATTTATCGGATTCAGTATCGGGGATAAGGGGTCAGGGTGCAAGATTTCCTCATCATCCGAAACCCGTTCGCATAGCATCTCCGTAGCTCTTGCTTCCCGCAGGGTAGGAGTTAACCCGAAGCCTGAAACCCGAAACCTGACTTTGGACTTATCCTTTGAGGGCTGCCAGGATCACGCTAAGAAACTTGTCTAAACTAGGATTCGCGACGAGTTTGGCATAGCGTATGGCAACTTGGCGCAGATTTTTGTGGTCGGCGAACCAGGTGGGTGTGGGAAAAATCCGAAAGGGTGCGCGTAGCACTGTTTTTTGGGGATGGTCAAATAGGTAGGAATTATGAACGATGCCACGTCCAGAGCAGACATCATCTAAGGGATTGCGGGGAAATGCGCCCCAAGTTGCACCCGCCAGCATGAACATCATCCCCGTCCATACGTTGATGCCGATCGCGCCATATTCCAACTGGGCGATCGCATCATCTAGCTCCGTCTGATCGCGCCGTTGGGTTTTGGGATCAATCAGCAGCACACAGGATAAATTCCCCCAGATTGATTCATTCACAAATGGGACGGCTTTTGCCAAAAAATCTTTAGCATTGTTGGCTTCTAAGGTGACCTCTGCCAGCACTCCGCAAAAAGCTTCTGTTTGCAAGGCATATTCATCCGCGTCAGGCGGCACATTGGAAATCACCGTCCAGGGAATGCTGCCTTCGGTGTGTGTTCCCAATGCGATCGCTTGGGGGTACTGATCCAAAAATGCCTGATAGCGATCGTGGGCACCGGGATAGTAAGCTTTGCGCGGTGGAATGGCAGCGAGTGACTGGTGCAAGTGGTGTAAAAACTCATCTTGTTGATGCCAACCGCTGGCAGTGATCACTACTTTTGCCGCAACGCAGTTAAAGCTGGCATTGTGGGCAACCATGCTGGCAACTTGTCGAGCTTGAAAGGCAATATCCGCCGCAGACCAAGTCCCTGGCACAATCAAAATGGGCGTGACGCAGCCTAACTCGGAGGTAATCGGTTTGGTGAGGATAGGATTATGAGCCGCTTTGCGCTGCTGTTGTTCCTTTAGGGTGCTGCCCCAGACGATCGCGTCGTGGGTATGGTGCGACCCGGTGATGTGGATGGTTTCAATCAGCGGATGTTGGCAGAGATATTGTCCCAAGTCTGCACCGCCATACACGATCGCTAGAAAGCCAGATTGAATCAACGGCTGCAAGGCTTTTTCCAAAAATTCACCCGCGTAAGCGTTCACTGGGTTCATCTTCAGCAGAACGACTTGATTCTCCGCGAATAGTTTGTGCAGGCTATCCAATGCGGCGATCGCTGACACATTTCCCGCCCCTAGCACCAGTGACACTGCCCCCGGCTGAAGAGTTTGCCGATAAATTTTTCCTTGGGTAGCAGGCTGATCCGGTTCTATCCACACTTCTCCCTGAAAACCTAGCCACATCAACCGATCCAGCCAGTTATCGGGAAATACCTGAGCGACTACCTGTCCATCAGGGCGAGGCGCGATCGCAGGTGGCTTTAGTTGACCCTCGGCTTCAAGGGTTTTGATTAGCCCTTGCAAAGTCAGCAAGGTTGCCACGGGTCCCGTGAGCCAGTCTTCTCCCGCCAATGATGAATTAGGATCGATCCCCTTAGCGATGTTTGCCGCGATCGCCCAAGATGCCGCTACCGTCATCACCCCATTCACGCACTCGCGTAGATAAACGATGCGGTCTGCAATCGATGTTTGCGCCCAAACCTGCTTGCGGCTGACAAGCGTCGCGATCGCTTGATCCACCTGATCAAAAGGCGTTGCAGCAGGAGGAATAGGAGTAGACGGGCGATCGGTCAAAGCATCAAACCGTTAATCTTGGGCAACCATCGCAGACCAGCCTTAGTGTAATACCTTTAACAAAATCGAAATTAAAGCAACAAAACCCTACGATTGAAACTCATAGACTTCGCCTTTAAAGAAGGACAAGCCTGACAGAAAGGCTGTCAGGCTATTAGGGGATGGCAAAATATTTTTTAGCAACTAAGGGTTTACAAAAATCTTGCGCCAAACCAGCGAGAAAATAATTAAATTACTCCCTCCTTTTTGGAAAAAACTGATAAGCAAACCGTAATCAGTTGTGAAATTCCAGTGAGAACTGCCCGATGTAAATCGGCTAAAAAACGTGATTCTAGATCACGAAAACTAGAGCAATATGAGAAAAACAATCAACGACTTGTCTATCTCAACTGGAGGCGCAGTGGCTTTTAGAGAGGAGGCACAGGCTCAAAAGCCGTTGGGTTAAAGAGTGTTTGTAGATACTCTCTGTGTCTATTCAAACAGTAGCATCAACTGCTGAATAGGCTATTCACTTTAACCGAAGTTAACCTATCCATAAATAACAACATAAATAGCAATATTTAGATACAAATACCGCTTTTAGAATTCGTCATTCAACAAAGGCTTGCTGCTGAAACTCTAACAGTTGTTTAATGCCGAGTTCTGCAAGATCCAAAATTTGGTTAAGCTGAATGCGGCTGAAGGAACCGGCTTCTGCCGTACCTTGCACTTCAATTAAGTTCAGCTTTTCATTCATAACCACATTAAAGTCAGTGTCAGCCGCCACATCTTCTTCATATTTCAAGTCGAGCAGCGCTTCATTGTCGAGCAATCCGACGGAAATGGCGGCGACTTGATGAATCAGGGGCGATCGCTCCAGTTCTCCAGTTTGCAGTAACGTGTCAATCGCGTCTTTGAGCGCCACATATCCGCCTGTAATCGCTGTGGTGCGAGTTCCAGCATCTGCTTGCAGCACATCCGTATCGATGATGATAGTGCGCTCTCCCAAGGCATCCATATCCAACGTCGATCGCAAGCTCCGCCCCACCAACCGCTGAATTTCCTGAGTTCGCCCTGATAAACGCATAAATTCGCGCTCTTGGCGATCGCTGGTTGCAGTGGGCAGCATTCGATATTCTGCTGTGAGCCAGCCCTGCCCCTTGCCCGTCAAAAACTTAGGAACCTTGGATTGAATTGTCGCCGTGCAGAGTACCTGAGTATCTCCGCACCGTGCCAACACAGACCCCGCCGCAAATCGGGTAAATTGCCGCTCAAAACTGACTGGACGAAGTTGATCCGCTTGCCGACCATCGGGGCGCTGCCACATGACTGTTGCCTCAAGAATTTCACAGTCAGGATAGCAGGTTCTCCCTCAAGCACTGAATGAATCTCTGGCGTTGCTAATCAAAAAAATGATTTTTCCGGTAGGTCTAGTCTTGCGGTTACTCTGTTAAATTTTGGGGCAACTACCAGGGATCTCCCTCACGAGTTTATTCTCATATCAGAAACATCAAATCTCTTAGGTAGATTGAGAGTTGAGTAGAGTCGAAACCCGATTGCGACTAATCTTGGACACTTACTTGCCAGCGCTTTAAACCGATAATTGGGTAGATGGATGCGCTTGGAGCGGTAAGCTTTTCATCTGCAAGCTTTTTAACTGTTCAAGCTGATAGACCAGTCTGGCAGGCAAGGGTAAACTAAGCTGAGTTAACAGATCTTGAATTCGCAACCGCCAATCATGATGAGACAGATTTTGCAAATAGTTGCGGCTGCAAATTGCCTGTAGCCGAGAAGAATCTGCCAATAAATCCTTCACGATTTGGACGCTTGTTTCTGGATCATCCGGGAGATCAATCACCGCATCCTGCCAATTCAATAGCTGATCCCCCAAGGGAGTCGTGGGTCGCTTGCCAGCGATCGCGCACCCAGTTGCCCCACACTCAAACCAGCGTAGTGTCACAAAAGAATGGGGAAATACTCTCATGCCGGGATATAGCGTATCAAACGCCAACGCAACTTTAGTTCGGCGCAGCATATGAAATAACAGTTGCCGATCAAGGCGATCGCCTTCATGGTAAGCACGGGTTGGGAAGTATTGTGCGCGCCTTGGCAAAGAGCGGTAGTAGCATTGTGCAGACTCAGGCTGATTGAATGCTTTAGAAAATGCCTGGTGAAATTGAGCCGGAATCCGCCCGTAACTGATCACATCCAGTGGGCGATCGCTGCCATCAGAGCCATGCACCAGCGCATCCACCCCAAACGGTAGCAGAGAGACTGGAATTCCGAAACGTGCCTGCAAGGTTGGGATCACTTCAGGCAACGGCACAAATAAATGATCAAGCTGATTCGTGAATGTGGGATAAGCCTCCCAAATCCAAGCATCAAACACGTAAGCAATCACCAAATCAAAGCGCTGCCGCCATTTGGGAATGCTCGATAGCAACTCTAACTGCGCTCCAGAAATTCCAATCACGATCAACACATTAGGCGCACCCGTCGCAGGCAGAGAAACCTCTAAGCACTGGTAAAGCCCTGTAGTTCGCCGAATCAATTTTTCTAAAAATACCGCCGTGTGTCTGCGCGATCGCTGCACCCACTGTCTAGATCCCCGCATCACGGGAATTAACAGATGGGCATCGCAGGTATCCACCAACAAATCCTCTAACTCATATGCGGGATCATCCGAAACCGACGACTGTATCCCTCGATTAGAAAGGACGTATAGGTTCATGAGAAATGCTTAAAGGTTGAGTAATGCAAGATCTGCCGTAAACGTAACATGAGTATTTTTGAAAAAGCTATATTAATTTCGATGAAGCATTGATTTGTTTCGATAAAGAACTGACAAATTTCGGATCATAGGGAAATATCTCGACAGGTGTATCCTCAAGCCATTTCCTGGCTTAGGGCACAATCAACACAGGACAGGGCGACAGATTAATCACCCGGTTGGTGACGCTATCTGCTGCGCCTTCTTCAGTTAGCCCAATCCCACGACAGCCCATGATAATCAGATCGGCTTCAATTTCATCCGCTACATCGCAAATGGTGAATGCAGGTTTGCCTTGCCGCTCTACCAATTCCGATTGAATGCCTTGCTGGGAAAACATAGCTTTCGCGCTTTCCAGCAGTTCCGCGATCGCTGCTGGCGACGACATCACTTCTGAAGCACCTGCTTCTGGCTCCTCCACAACCGACAAAATAATCAAGCGACTCTTGTGAAAACTCACGACTTTTGCCACAGTTTCGGCTGCTTGTCGAGATTCACGACTCTGATCAATCGGAAAAAGTACAGTCTCAAACATTTCTGTGATCTCCAAAAAATTAAAGCGGTGAAAAGTAGAAAGAAAAGATGGGTAAGTGGCAAATAAGGCAATTTTTATCTGATCCTTGACACCCGATATCTGACACCGCGTTTTCTTAATCCCTGACTTCCTCCGCTGAGTGTCCCAAATCATGAAAAAATATGGGTTGAGCAGAAGACTGATTCAGGAGGTTAGTTCGGTGTCCAAAAAGACTTTAGCAAACTTATCGTCCGCTGATTTATCTGGCAAGCGCGTTTTGGTTCGAGTAGATTTCAACGTGCCTGTGGATGATCACGGCAAGATTACAGATGACACGCGCATTCGTGCGGCTCTTCCTACTATTCAATATCTCACTTCTAACGGTGCAAAAGTAATTCTAGCTAGCCATTTTGGTCGTCCGAAGGGCGATGATTTTGCGGCGCGGGCGACTGATAAATTTCGGCTGACACCCGTGGGCGATCGCCTTGCAGAAGTGTTGGGCAAACCCGTTGTCAAAACGGATGACTGCATTGGCGATGACGTGGCGGCAAAAGTGGCGGCGATGAACAATGGCGATGTGCTGCTATTAGAAAACGTTCGCTTCCATCCTGAAGAAGAGAAAAACACACCCGAATTTGCCAAACAGCTTGCCTCCATTGCCGACCTCTATGTGAATGATGCCTTTGGGACTGCCCACCGCGCCCATGCTTCGACGGAAGGCGTAACTCATTACCTGAAGCCAGCGGTTGCCGGGTTCTTAATTGAGAAAGAACTGAAGTATTTGCAGGCGGCGGTGGATGCTCCGGTTCGTCCTTTGGCGGCAATCATTGGCGGCTCCAAAGTTTCCAGCAAAATCACGGTGATTGAAGCGCTGCTAGACAAGGTAAACAAGCTGTTTGTCGGCGGTGGCATGATTTTCACCTTCTACAAAGCTCGTGGTTTAAGCGTGGGTAAATCGTTGGTGGAGGAAGAGTTTTTGGATTTGGCAAGAACGCTAGAAGCAAAAGCGAAGGAAAAAGGCGTGGAACTTTTGCTGCCTACCGATGTGGTGATTGCTGATAAGTTTGCGCCCGATGCCGAATCTCAAACAGTGAGCGTGGAAAGCATTCCCGATGGCTGGATGGGGTTGGATATCGGTCCCGATTCGGTGAAGGTATTCCAAGCCGCGCTGGGAGACGTGAAGACGGTGATTTGGAATGGTCCGATGGGTGTGTTTGAGTTTGATAAGTTTGCCGTGGGCACAGACGCGATCGCTCACACGTTGGCAGGCTTAACCAAAACTGGAACCACCACCATCATCGGCGGCGGTGACTCAGTTGCAGCCGTTGAAAAAGCAGGATTAGCCGACCAAATGAGCCACATTTCCACAGGCGGCGGTGCCAGCTTGGAACTGTTGGAAGGCAAAGAGTTACCTGGAATCGCAGCCTTAGATGATGCTTAGCTGAAATAACATTGAGGGTGGGGCACCTCTTAAGGTTGTGCGCGGTCAGCCTATTTAGCTAGCAAAAAGGGAATGTTGTTATGCAACATCCCCTTTTTTACTTAAAATCCATCAAACCATAGGAACTAGTCCAGATATCCCATTAGAGTTTCTGGTTCAGGATCAACGTTTTGATTTGAGGCAATTGGGCGACCGCCAGGGAGCAGAGAACCTTGCATCAGATCAGGACTGCTTGCCATCACAGGGCGGTTCATTAACATCAATCCTTCTACCATTTTAATTTCGCTGTTAAAAACCGGGCGATCGCCCGGCAGCATTCCATACACCGTCATGCTACTAGACGCGATCGGGCGACCATTCATAAAAGAACCAGCCAGTTCTAGATGGCTGGCAGCAATGGGGCGAATTCCGGCAGAAGAAATTGTTTCAGCAATCTCAAACTCGCTAGACATTAAAGGACCATCCGCTGCAACGTGAGCGTGTTGGTGGAGCGCGATCGCCGATTGACCACTTGTCTTATCTTGAGCGGGGGGAGTTTCTAACTTGACCATATCATCAGCACTCATAACTTCTTCACCAGTTACTTGAAGGGTATCCGTCTCAATTGCCTGCTCACTAGTCGCGGTTGCTTCAGTCGCTACAGCTTTCGTCGAACGGGAAGAACGCGCTTTCTGAGTGGTTGCTTTCGTTCCGCCGTCATTTGCTCCAGCCGTATTGTCAGTAGTCATAACCAATAATTCCTAATGAGCATTCAACATCAAAAAATAAATTGCTAAAACAGGTTCAACTCTAAGGTTTATCTAAAAGTCTTAAGAAAATAGTATCGGAAAGCGGGGGCTAAGCTTACCTGCCAATCGACCAGGATTTCTTTTAAGAGCTATTGGATTTACTAATTTATCGGCTGGTTCAAGTTAGATATAGATCAGGAATGCAGAGAAAGGAGCTTGCAATCCCTTCCCTGCATTCAATACCCATGATTAAACCTGCGCAGCAATCTTCGGTTGATCAGCAGTCAAACGCTCATAGGTTGCCCGCATCTTCAAACCTGTCAACACTTGAAATAAGCCAGTTCCATTCGTAGAGCCGGGATAGTCCCGATGTTTTAACAGTAACTCTGTAAGCTCACCGTTATATTTTGCTGAAGTGTTGCTTAAGTGTTTCTCAATGTAGATTACCTCTTCTAGGCGATCGAATTGACCATCGACCTCCAAGACCGAAACGCTATGTCCGTAATAGGCATCGGGACCGTAGTGCATCCGAATGCCAGGGTAAGAACAAGTCAGCTTGCGCCCACAAGGTATCCAATCAATCGTAGAACCTTCATCAAATAGGTAAGAGGGTTCAAAGCCTTCAACTTCATCGCGCTGAATCATTTGAACTCTTAGCACTTTTCGCTCTTGATCATCCTTAATCAATTGAGTCGGTAGAACTTGAATCACCACATCCGCAAACTCTTTCTGTGGGTCAATGTAAGCGGTGAAATCAGGACGACGCGCATTGATAGCGGCTAATACATCTTCATAGGTGTGCCCTCTTTCAGACATATCGCGCTGAATCTTCCAAGCGATTTTCACTTCGTCGCTAATGTCAAGGTAGACGCTGAAATCTAACAGCCCGCGTACCCGCTCGTCATATAACGGGTGAAGCCCTTCCATCACCACAATGTGGTTAGGCTCAATTATTTCAGGTGGATCTATACAGCCAGTTTCATGATTATAAATAGGCTTATTAATAGATTTGCCGTTTTTCAAATCTTTCATTTGCTCATACATCAAATGAAAATTGTTGGCTTTAGGGTTCAAAGCAGTGATGCCAGTTTGCTTGCGCTGCACTCGATCCAAACTGTGGTAATCGTCTAAGCAGATCACCGTAATAAACTCTTCCCCAAACAGGTCTGCCAATCGGCGCAGAAAAGTGGACTTTCCGCATCCTGAATCTCCGGCAACGCCAATCATTACCACGCGGTTTGGCTTACTGTTCATAGTTTCCTCTAATAAAAGGGTTATCTACTAAGAATTCGTCTAATGCAAAAAATGCAGATTAGAGCGATTCTCGTTATCTAAAAAAATGCGATCGCTCACTTATATTAAAGATCTAACGCACCATTCATCGCTATTAGCCTAAAAATGTCCAGCCAGATGCGAATCTTTTAGGCAAATCTTTCAACGATTAAGTACTTAAGACTACCGTTAAGTTTATCTTACCAAAATGGGATCACGCCTACAACACTACTTATGAGGAAATTCATAGCTAAACCTTAAGTTCTTTAAATAGTAATCGTCTAGGGTGAAGGCACAAAGGTGACATGCACCCTCCAGCAGCGACGGGATTAAGATTTAAGATAAGTACGATGGCTCAATCGTTTTAGCTGAATTAATTTCAGGGAAAAACTCAACATGACCCTAACCACCGCTAAATAGACGCTTGAAGAGTGTCATCGTTTGGCTGAGACAGGCATTCTAGACGATCGCCGGGTGGAATTATTAAAGGGAGACATTGTAGGAATTGCACCGGAAGGAGAGCCTCATGCCTATTCCAATAGTGAGGCTTGTTGGTCTAACCAATTCGTTTCAGATTCCTTTCAGACTGTGCAATGTTGGCAATAGGCAAATCGCGATAAGCTGAAGCCAATTAGCGGATTGCGTAACTGGTATGACTCAGAGCTTGCGAGAGGTTCAACAACAGCAGGGTGCCCGATTTGAGGAAGGCTCTGTTGCACCGATTGATTTCAGCAATAATATAGACGCGATCGCGGCAGCCCGAAATGGTGTAGCACTGTGCGATCTCACCCATTGGGGCAGGCTGCAACTCAGCGGCGCGGATCGGCAAACGTTCTTGCACAACCAAAGCACCAATGATTTAAAGACCTTGCAGCCAGGGCAAGGCTGCGACACGGTGTTCGTCACTCCTACAGCCCGAACGATTGATTTGGCGACTGCCTATGTGTTAAAAGATGCCGTACTGCTGATCGTTTCGCCCAATCGCCGGAATCATTTAATCAAATGGCTCGATCGCTATATTTTTTTTGGCGATAAGGTGGAGTTAAAAGATTTGACCGAAGAAACAGCGCTGTTTAGCCTGATTGGCGCTCAGAGTTCGGCGCTCTTGGAAAAACTTGGTGTGGATGCCCTTGAATCTCAGCCCTATGGAAGTCATTGCTTAGCAGAGATTGCCAATCAGCCCATGCGGGTGGCGGTGGGCAGCGGGTTGGGGTTGGATGGATACAGCATCATTGTTGAAGCGGCTCATGCAGTGGCGGTGTGGAATGCGATCGCCCAAGCAGGAGCGGTACTCATGGGCGATCGCGTTTGGGAGCAACTGCGGATTGAGCAGGGTCGTCCGATGCCCGATTCGGAATTAACCGAAGATTACAATGCCGTGGAAGCCTGTCTCTGGCAGGCAATTTCCATCAACAAAGGTTGCTACATTGGGCAAGAAACCATTGCCCGATTGGATACTTACAAAGCCGTAAAGCAGCAGATTTGGGGAATTCGATTGGATGGTGTCGCTGAACCGGGAACCCTAATTACCGTAAACGACGAAAAAGTCGGCGTTCTCACGAGCCTAACGGAGACTGCCCAAGGCGTGTTGGGATTAGGCTACATTCGGACGAAAGCAGGCGGCATTGGGCTGAAAGTGCTCGTTGGCAACAGTCAGGGTGAACTGGTGGAAGTGCCATTTTTGCAGCGAATGCGGGAGTAAGATCTGAGGAACTTACGCGCGAACACAGCACCTATAGGATAGGTTGAGCGTTAGCTGTAACGCATCAACCCTAAAAAAGAATGCGTTACGCCGCGCTCACATGTCCTACTCAATTACAGATATCCAATTACAGATATTGGCAGTGATAAATCTAAGGATGAAATTTGTAGGAGCAATCCCTTGTTGTTGCCCTCAATATCCGTCAGGGTAGTCACAAGACCTACCCCTACAATCAAAAATCATCCTTGGATTCAGCAATGCCCAAATATTTTGGTGACTTTCATTTCAGAAAATCAGGTAGGTTAATACCTTGCTTTTGCAAGAGTTCGCGGATCGGTCCTAGGTTGTTCAATATCCCTTCAACTGGTTTTTGAAACTTTGCCAAGGTGTTGTAGGTTTTGATGATGCGTTTGGCATCTAGATGAATCTCATCAGCGGGATAATTCTGGATGATTTCTAAAATCGAAGCTTTGTTATCTTTTGCAGTGGATTGAATCACGGCAGTTCGCAATGCATCTCGGTTGCCCTCGTTTTCTGGGGTTTGAATCATTCGACCCAATTCATCCAACATGCGATCGCCCAAGGGATTGTTCAACGCAGTGCTGACTGTGCTGCTGCTAATATCAATCGGCTTAGTCAAAATTTGCCGAATCTCAGCCGGATCGCTTTTAGTCATGTCTAGATAGCGTTCTACCTTTCTAGACATTTCGCCCTTTTCAGCAAAATCCGTGAGTTCTGCGACCGAGAGCGACTGGCGCAAGATTCCATAGCGAACCACCACTTTCTCAGCCGCCTCAGCAGCCGGTGTATGCATTAAAAGAATGGCGCTGGCGATCGCCACTCCTACAGTGCGATAGATGGCGCAATAGAGCGAAGATATTGAAAACGGCATACTGAAACCCCAAAAAAACTAGTTGATAGCGTGGACGACAACCCAACTCACTAAGTTGCCTGTTTACCCTAACAAATCCCACCCTAGCTTTGGAGTAATTTTCTTTAAGGGATGAAACTGCTGCAATCAAGCAACAACGTTGAGTAACCAACTGTTTCTGTCTTTTTATTGAGTTTGAGAGTTAACTTCCAACGTTCATTTGAATTGCGCTAGTTTTCTGAGTTCTCAGCCGCGATCGCGTCATCAATCTCTTCTGGATTTTGAGCGTAGTAAGTGCGAACCGCTTTTAAGTCATCTCTAGTCAACTGTGGGTAGTCACCAAGCAAGGTTGCATCTGAGCAGCCCTGCAAGTTCAACGCGATCAATTGCCACACCGGAATCTGCGTCCGACCAATACAAGCGGCTCCATTGCAGATTCCAGGAGTCTTTCTAATTTTTACCGTAGCCATACCTTTACTCCATCTACGCTTCGACTCATCTACACTTTGATTCCTTTATCTACTTACTCATCTTAGTGATTAATCAGGCAACTGTTGAACGGGTTGGGTGAGGAGTTCTTCTGATATGGCGCGATCGCGCCCCGTCCTTTTTGCCTGATAAAGTGCCTGGTCTGCCTTATCTACTAAATGTATTGGGGATGTTTGTAATGTCGGCAAGATACTCACAACGCCCATACTGAGGGTCAGCCACTCACTAATTTTAGAGCCGTCTTATTTGTGCCTGAAGCTCTGTAGCGACTTGAATTGCGCCTTCAACGGACGTGTTAGGCAGAACAACGGCAAATTCTTCTCCTCCATAGCGGGCAACGAGATCATAACGAGATCATTAGGTCTTTTGACGGTCTTTCAAGCTGCTGGCAACTTTGGCTAAGCATACACCTCCTGCCGGATGCCAATAGATATCGTTGTAGAGCTTAAAGAAATCAATATCGATCAGGATGAGGGCAAGCGGCAACTGTGTCCGCAGCGATCGCTGCCATTCTTGCTCCAGATATTCATTAAAAAAACCGACGATTGGCAACCTGCGTCAACTCATCCGTGCGAACAGGTTTTTGCAGCGTCGAACATATCATTATTTAGTAGGATGACGAATATAGAAAATCGTACTGTCGTGACTTTCTCCATATAGGCACCCAAATTCACCTAAAAGAAGACATTGTGTTGAATAAAAAGCAAAAGAAGTCCTCTGGTGTTGATTAGGTGGATTTTCATCAAAAATTCCTATTTATTGTGCTGGCAACTTCAAAACTCATTGAAACCATACCTTTGAATAAACGTTTATTTTAAGAAGTAGAACAATTTACCTAGTGAAGTCATGGGCTACTCCGTTATTTACGATGGCAACTGCAATCTGTGTGTTGGCTTGGTGCAAGTGTTAGAAAGATTGGATCAAGGGCATCAATTTCAATATCTGCCGATGCAGGACGAGGCATCACTTAGAGACTTGGGCATTACGGCTCAAGATTGCGAAATGGGGATGATTCTAATTAATTCTGAAAATCCTCAGCAGCGCTGGCAAGGCAGTAATGCCGCCGAAGAAATTGGTCGTTTGCTGCCTGCGGGAGATATTTTTGTTGCCGCTTATCGCGCGTTGCCAGGGCTGAAATGGGGCGGCGATCGCGTCTATGAACAGGTTCGCGACAATCGATATGCTCTGTTTGGCAAACGCGATCGCGTCTATCAATCGCTTTATCCAGCCTGTCCTTCTGAGTCGTGCAAGCTTTAAGCCGCGCGATCGCTGACTTAAAATACGCTTTCTGGCTGACCAAAAGAGGTTTTTGTTTCAAATAAATTCTCTTTTGGGCACTCTAAAAGCAATCAAGTCAGGGTGTTTTGCAATGAAATCACGTATTAAAAAACACAATATTTTTCTCACTCAACCAATCAAAAATCGTAAGTTGTCTGGATTCACACTACTCGAAACATTGGTAGTGATGATGATTATTGGAGTGTTGGCTGCGATCGCCAGCCCTTCATGGCTATCATTGCTCAACAACCAACGTCTCAATGCTGCCAAAAATGAAGCTTTTCAAGCAATCCGAATGGCTCAACATACCGCTAAGCTCAACCATGTGGACTGGCAAATCAGCTTTCGTGAAGCCAACGGTTTGGTGCAATGGGTGACTCATCCAAGTAGCACTATTCCAGGTGACGCTCCTTGGCGAAGTCTCGATTCCAACGTACGCATAGTGCATAAAAATAATGAAACACAGGGAACAACCCTCTACTTTGACGATGTTAATAAAATTTACAGTCTACGCTTTAACCACTTAGGGCGCATTAGCTTTGGACAGGTTGGCGGTCAACTAGGACGCATTACCTTTGCAGGCAAAACTGATAGCAAAACTATGCGCTGCGTTATTGTTTCAACAATACTAGGAGCCATGCGAGAAGGTGAAGAAAAAGCAGGTAGTGCAAATAGTAAGGAATCCTGCAACTGATGCCAAGTCGTACCCACTGACTCTGTTACAAATAACCTTCTGAAAACTGTTTTCCAAATCTTTATAATCACTACCCATGCTATCAGCATCATGTATCTACAGCTAGAAACTAATCACAATACTACAGGTAGCGTTCAGCAAGAATTATTGAATATTCAAGCCTGATTTTACAGATAAATTGCATTCTTAAATGTTAAAAAACAGGGCTGAGTAGTAGAATTGTATTAAGAGGCGTAAATTCAAAAAAATTGTTGCTACCTTAACAAGAGCGCCGTAAAACTCATGCAAACAAATCTGAAGAGGTAAACATGCCACTAACCTTTTCAGGGCAATGTACTTGAATTAGAGAGATAAAATCAATTGGTTGTCGAATTTCAAGTCAAGCATGAAGTCCTCAATCCTCCATTAAAATGGGCTGGCGGAAAACGCTGGCTTGTGCCCATACTTCACAATATCTGGAAGCATTATTCCGACTGTAGATTAGTGGAGCCGTTTGTGGGTGGAATGGCAGTTTCACTTGGTTTGCGACCTCAAAAGGCTCTACTCAACGATTTTAATTTTCACTTAATGAATTTTTATTTTTGGCTTCAAAAAGGGCTTTATGTTGATGTGAATTTTGAAAATGATTCGTGCTATTACTACTCATGCCGCGAACGATTTAATCAACTTATTCTCACTGGAGAAGCGAACAGCAAAGAGGCTGCTAATCTGTTCTATTTTATGAATCGTACCGGATACAACGGACTTTGTAGATTTAATAGTAAAAATCAATTTAATGTCCCGTTTGGTCGCTATAAAACTCTTAATTACCCTAAAGACTTTTTGGAGTATGCTCCCACTTTAAGAAAATGGCATTTCTCATCAGTCGATTTTGTAGATTTGCATTTGCAACCCACTGATTTTATTTATGCTGATCCGCCCTACGATGTTCAATTTACTCGATACAGCGCTAACGATTTCAAGTGGGCAGATCAAGTTCGTTTGGCTGAATGGTTAGCCTGTCATAATGGAGCGGTGGTTGCCTCGAATCAAGCAACAGAACGAATTATAGAACTTTATGAAAGGCTTGGTTTTTCCATAACTTTTTTAGACGCGCCAAGGCGAATTTCTTGTAATGGCGATCGCAAGCCAGCGAGAGAAATTCTTGCGACTAAAGGAATTCACCTCTAACAAGATCTCCCAGCCATGCTTATAGTAGATTTCGCTTCTAAATCATGTAGAACGACGCTAAATGATATGGAACTAATAGCAATTTTAATTTCTTCAATCACATTCTTGAAACCTTACAGATCACTGAGCAGCAATACAGCTTTGTCATTTTGAAACAGAACAATTGGCTCTAATGGAGTTGTTAGAAGAATAGGAGTGTTGTCTACTTTAAACTGAGGAGCAACTTCTCCCTCGCCAACCCCGCCACACATAGGTTTAACTGTGGAAGTATCCATAGTGTCGGAACCATTTGTTTGGCAATAAACTGAATAGTTCGTCACTAAAAAGCCCAACGTGGAAGATGCTGAAGTATGGTGAGGAAATTGAGCTAGAAGTTGTGCTTTAGTGGTGGGTGTTTGCAACTGAGTAGACGATGTGGGCAAAACTTGGCTTGTCGCCATAGCGATTGGAGCCAAGACAAATGTACTAATCGCAGAAGTCGAAAAGATCGTTTTACCAATTCCAGATTGCAGTGTAGCTTTTAAAGAATTGAAAACTGAAGAGAATGAACGGGATTGACTGAACATAGAGACATTCCTTTCCCAAATGGAATAGTAGCCACTTCAAATCTAGAATACTCAGGGTGTGTAGTCACTATTGATTTAGATAGAGTTTCTTAATGGTAAGAAAATTAAAATTTTAGATGCTACTTCTAATGACAATCCAGATCAACATACGTAATAGATGAAATGAAGTAGCCAATTAGACTCACTAAGTCACTAATACCCTGATTCCACCTTGTAATTGCTTGACACTTGTTTGATCAGCTACCAGATTTTGATTTTGACACATATGCTAATTTAATTTGTCATTACAGCTACTAGATAGACCGATACCATTGGGCAAGAGTGGCGGGAGGAATGCCAACGAAATATCCCAAGATGATTAATTGGTTGGCTAAGGTGGTTTTGAAGATGCCGAGTGTTTGCCAGCGGCGAGCGGAAGTGGACACAGTAGCGGCAACGATCGCCACTTTTCCGAGTTTATTCAACCGTTGCATCAGCACAAAGTCTTCCATAATCGGCATATCTGGAAAGCCTCCAAGACTGTGAAATGCCTCAGCTTTCAAAAAAATTCCTTGATCGCCATAAGGCATGTGCAGTAGACGCGATCGCCATTTAACGCCGCATTCCACCAGCCGCAAGCCGATCTGAGACCCGGCGATCGCTAAATCGAATGCTCCCGCGACAACCCCCCGTTGCGCTAACGTTTCGCAAATCAGCCAGTCATAGCCCATGGGTAGGCAAGTATCAGCATGGAGAAACAGCAGATTAGAGGCAGTTGCGATCGCGGCTCCAGCATTCATTTGAGCGGCGCGCCCCGGTTGAGATTGAATCACCACCGCCCCAAACGCCTTGGCAATCTGAACCGTGTCATCCGAACTGCCGCCATCCACCACAATCACCTCAACCTTTACGGCTGTATTCACAATTGTCAGGGTTTGAGCCAAGTGATCACTCTCATTTATTACCGGAATCACAACGGAGAGTGTTGCCACTAGAAAAGCTACCCTACAAAATAAAAGTGAGATTATTGGCGATCGTATCGCCCAGATCGCCCTACTTCATTCCTAAGATTGATTTTTGGCAAGGGGGGCGTTCGGCAAGTCGCTTAGCATAGTTGACTACAGCAGCATAGGCACTCAAATCAAGCTGAAACAGCATTTGACAGTAAGCAACCAGAGAGCCGATCGCCACATCTGCCACACTAAATGATTCACCCACAATAAATGGCTGATTCTCCAATAAATGATTCAGCATCGTCATGTGGCGGGGCAGTTCTTTTTCTCTGCTTGCATCTGTGAGCATTGCTGGACCAATAGTAGCGTTGGCGTAATTAATCCATTGATTGAGCAGCGATCGCCGCTCCAAAGTTAGATTCGGCTCACCATATTTTTCGGCTAAGTACAGCAAAATTGCGCCCGATTCCCACAGTTTAAAGTCTCCTTCCACAATGGCAGGCACCTTGCCAATCGGATTAATTGCCAAAAAAGCAGGTTGGTGATGTTCGCCTGCTTGCATATCTAGCAAGACAAATTCATAGGGAACTGCCAATTCTTCGAGATACCACTGGACGATGGATGCCCGACTGCGGGCACCTCCATAAAGCTTTAACATCGGTTACTCCATTGCAAAAAGTTTTAAAAATATCTGTCAGTCACCATCGGCTGATTAGCAATGACTAGCCTAATCAGGTTTACAGTACTTTGTGAGTATATTCGTGCTGCTTAACATTATCTTCAGTGCTGACAGTGCGCTGCATGTTGAGGACGCGCTTACGCTCAATCGAAAAGTTGAAGTCACTTTTGGCGGTTCCCACAGGAATGTGAGTTTGGGCTACGGGACGAGCCTTGTAGGTGCGCGTCGCAGCAACTAAGCGGAAGGCAAAATCATCGCAAAACTGGGCTTCTGCGGGAAATTCAGCGGGAATGCAAGGAGTGCCATCTGCCAAAACAGCCCCAAAAGTCGTCGCGATCGCGTTTGCATAAGAGGTTGCAATCCCCTTGAGAATGGCTTCTAATGCCGCCGAAGGAATTGGCTCGATTACTTGAACCTGATAGATTTCGCCCTCTTCTTTAATAAAACAGATCGCTAAGCCCAGGACTACATAATCGTCTGCAACAATATCAGACGTATCTAAATCAGCCGTTGCAATTGTCATAAGTCGTTCTAGTTCATCCCTAAGGATGCATGGGCTGGTTAATGTTGAATTTTATCAATATCTATCGTGGCATAGGTAAGTTATCGGCATTGGTTAGTGTTTCTTAAAGATTAAGCGACAACTAGAAACTTTTGAGCCGGTCACTATGTCTTTTTAGGTAGGAAATATTGCGATCGCATCCGGAGCAACGATTAACGGCTGTGGAGAGATAAGAAGTCGTGTGTATCGTGCCTTGTTGAAGGTCTTTCAGAAATTTGATTTGCAGCCTGTGTAGAGATTAACAGAGAGAATTTTATCCAAATGCGTCTCTGGGGTGATCTGTTTCAGTAGCTCAACAGTCTAATGATTAGACACATGGGCAAGTGCCACAAAACTCCGGCTTTTTCAAGCGATAGCTCCATACAGTTAACTTATATTCACGTGAGAACGGCATGAACCTCCGCATGTATCCAATGCAATCAACCAGTTCTAGACGCTTGCGTCGCGTGACATTACCTGCTGCGCCATTTGCAAATCGAGAACAGTTAATGCACCTTTCTAAGCAAAGTGTCTACAGTCAAGCCCTAGGAATTTCTCAACCATCTTCTGCAAACTGCGCACAGCCGCTGATTGGCTCGTCGATCGCTCACCTGACTCAAACTGAGCAAGAAACCCTACTGCGGCAGCAAGCGTTAAGCGATGCACAACGCGGACGCTATGCTGAAGCGATCGACTTATTCACCTGGTTAATTAACCATAATCCTGAGAATGTTAGTAGTTTCAACAATCGCGGATTGCTATACTTTCAAACCGGAAAATTTAGTCAAGCATTAACCGACTATAACCAAGCTCTGCACCTTAACCCACGATTGGCAAAGGTGTATAACAATCGAGCGAATTGTTATGTTGCTATGGGAAATTTAGAAGCGGCGATCGCAGATTATGAAACATCAATTGATCTCGATCCGATTGATATTCGGGCACGCCTCAATTTGGGAATTACATTCCGAGATTTGGAACAATATGAAGCGGCAATCGAAACCTTTGATTTAGCGCTTCAGATTATTCAATTTTTGAACACTACTGACTTAGTAGGAATTCCTGCTGCTGTAGATGGGCATTTATACGCGGAACGGGGACGCACCTATCATCTTTGGGGCGATTGGAACTATGCGATCGCCGATTATTCCCGCGCTCTATCTCGCTTGCCTCTCATAGGCTCTAAAGCCGATTTATCTTACAAACGGCGGTTCCAAATCAACGACTGGCTGGATGCAATCCTCAAGCCGTTAAGATAACTTACTGCTTCACCGAGAATCCTATCCACCGAGAATCGTATCCACCAAGAATGTATCAATCAACAAAAATTTACAGATAGAAATCTCCTGTCATTTAGTTGTCTGCTTATTTTGAGACATTAGGCGAGTTTAGAGCCTTTACCGGAGCAGCAGCAGGTGCTTTCCAAACAATTTGCCGCCGCTGCGGATCAATGCGCCCAGTTAGCTCTTGCATTGATTCTCTCGCTTGGCTTGGATCGAAGTAGTAGCTGAATTTGGATTGCACCTGTTGGACTCGGCTACCCGTAGACTTAACTGCCGCTTGAAGTTCTTGCAGCTTGATTTCTTGGGAGGATCGATAAGGCAACAACTGGAATAACGCACCGATGGCTGCGATCGAAAGCACTGCGTTGACTACAATCTTGGCGGTTGTCTCGCAGGCGATCGCTCGATAATGCTTTGCCTTTCTACGAGGCTTTGCCTTTATCTTTGCTTTTCCTTTGGGTACGACCCGCAAAGGTCTAGCTGATTTGGGGGTGGATGTTGGCGGCTTCAGTGCGTACATACTAATCGCTCTAACTAACTTAAGAGCAGGGTTAAATTCACTACACTTTACTTCATTGTTCCCAGTTGGGGTCAAAAATTCAAAACTAATTTTCCAACAGGGCTGAAGTTGATTCAATTATGAGTTTGATTGTTTTAAATTAAATCATTCTTAGTTGTGAATTTAATTCGGGCTGAATCCCGCTTTGCAAAATGATAAGTCAGCGCTTTGCTACTGCTCTATCTACTATTCATAGCGCAAGCTAATAATTACAAATGAGGTCAAAACTTGCTGTTTGCTAAGAAAGGCTGGGCAATCTACCTCACTCTAAAGATCTCCTAAATTTTGCCGTTACAGCCTAACAAACGTGTGTTGTAGACCGACATCTAAACCATTACAGTTCTTAGAGAAAATTGCCACGATTCTGGCAGTTTGACTATTCAAGAGCATCTTTTGAAAGGTCTATAAGACAGCGTTATAGATTCACAATGGCACCGTAAAAATATGAGCCGAGAGGCACCTAGCGGCTGGACAGAATAAGCAAGGATAAGCGATTAGCTCCAAGAGGGTGTATGGTTGACTGTAAAGAGTTATGAACCCAAATGTATAACTTCCCTGAACCCCCGTACTTCCTACTGATTGCTGGCTTGTTGACTAGCTTTGCCTCTGGTGCCGCATTTGACGCAGTTTTGAAACAGTCTGTTAAAAGCTGGTCTAAAAGCCGTTCTAGCCATGATTTGAAGAGCCTGAGAGGGCTGCAATTGTTGCTCCCGTTCCTAGGCATTGCCGCAGGAGTGTGCGTTTTTCTGTCTTCAGGGATGGAGATTTTTGGGTTTCCTGGCAATCTTGCCTACGCGATCGCCTCACCGCTTACAATCCTCATCGCCTGGTTGATTTGGGTTCAGCTTGGCAAAATCCTGATTCAGCTTCAAGAAGGCGGCTCCAAGGCTTTAGATTTAGATTCATTTGGCTAAGGATCAGCATTAGTTTTGTCCCACTGTCGCTTTTTGCAAGCTCTGATCGGCTTTGTTTGCCCACTGGGAATTACCTTGCTTGGCATACAAATCCTTCGCGTATTTAAGAACGACCTGAGCATCTTTAAACTTGCCTTGCTTCATAAAAACCAGCCCCGCCGCGTAGTAAGAGTTGGCGTAGTTAGAGTTAGCATCCGCTGCTCGACGAAATGCACTAAGAGCCTCGTTCAATTTGCCCTGCTTAAATAGCATTGAGCCAACATTGTAATGAGCTTCGGCATATTTAGGATTGACCCGTAGTGCCTGCTGAAAAGCGGTTAGGGCTTCTGCCTCTTTACGCTGCTGTAGATAAACTAAGCCCAGGTGATAGGACGGTTCGGGTGCAGTGGGGCTAAGCTGCATTGCGCTTTTAAAGGCGATCGCGGCTTGGTCATAAGCTTTCTGCTGCTCCAGTGCTAACCCCAGATTGTAGTGAGCTAACCCTAGCTTCGGATCGAGGGCGATCGCCCGTTTTAGATAATCTCTTGCCTGACCGATATTGCTCCCTTCTAGCAATGCAGCACCCAAATTTGCGTAGGCGAGGGCAAATCGGGGGTTCGCTTGAGTTGCCTGGTAAAAAGCACTGGCAGCGGGTTGCAGTTGTCCCTGCTGACGCAGCGCTAAGCCCAAGTTGTAGTGAGCGGCTGCCATGCGGGGATCGAGTTGGGCGGCTCGTCGAAATGCGGCGATCGCATCGTTCAGTTTTCCTTGCTGAATATATTGCAATCCTTGGGTGACCACTGCCTCTGCCGAAGCTGCTGAAGCTCCGGCAGGTTGAGGACTAGCAGGTTTATTTTGGGCAACTTGAACTGCCTCAGAGGTGGCAAACCCTGGAAGGTCTCCCACAAAAAGTCCACCTTCAATTCCTATCCAGCTAACTAATGCTACTAATGTTCCTTGCCACAACCGCATCTTTACAATTCCTCGTTGTTTGCCCAAAGCCGAACTAAAATATGCACGCTATTTTACTAGGGGTTTCAACAAATTCAGCATCAGTTTAAGCAAATCAAGCAGAAGTTTAGTGAAAAGAATACAAATGCCTCAATCAGATCGATTCTTTGTCCGAGTCCCCCCCTTGCCTAGTTGAATCAAGACTTTGAAGGTAACTGAACTGCACAAAAAAGCTCAGCAATGCGATCGCTGAGCTTTTAAAGACGAATCGATCCCCTAAAATTTAGCGAATGTATTCTTTCAAAACGCTATTTCGGTTAGGATGACGCAGCTTGCGAAGCGCTTTTGCTTCAATCTGGCGGATGCGTTCACGAGTCACGTTAAAAATCTGACCGATTTCTTCCAACGTTTTCATGCGTCCATCGTCCAAGCCGTAGCGCAATCTCAACACATCGCGTTCACGAGGGCTAAGAGTATCCAACACATTTTCTAAGTCTTCTCGCAGTAGATTCTTGGCAACTTGGTCTTCTGGCGTTTCTCCATCCGATTCAATAAAGTCACCGAGGCGAGAATCCTCTTCTTTGCCAATTGGAGTTTCTAGGGAAATAGGAAGCTGAGCAGATTTTGCAATAAACCGCAATTTCTCAATGGTCATTTCCATCCGAGTTGCGATTTCTTCTTCAGTGGGCTTGCGACCCATTTCTTGAGAGAGCAACTTCGTGGTTTTCTTAATTCGAGAAATCGTTTCGTAGAGATGAACAGGAAGACGAATGGTACGAGATTGATCCGCGATCGCTCTTGTAATTGCCTGCCGAATCCACCAAGTCGCATAAGTCGAGAACTTGTAACCTTTTTCGTGGTCAAACTTTTCAGCCGCCCGAATCAAGCCCAAGCTACCTTCTTGAATCAAATCTTGAAAAGACAGCCCGCGATTCATGTATTTCTTTGCGATAGAGACCACTAATCGCAAGTTTGACTGAACCATTTTGTCTTTTGCCCTGCGCCCCAAGTGGAGACGCTGGAGAAAGGCAGTCAGCGGCATGTTTACTGCATTTGCCCATTCGGAATTTTGAGGACTGCGCTCTAACTGCTGAGACAAGCTTTCACGTATCCGTTCCAAATCAAGCAAATCAGCAATCTTCCGTGCCAACTCAATTTCTTCATCAGCGCGCAATAACCGAATGCGCCCAATTTCCTGCAAATACAGGCGAATAGAGTCTTCCGTATAATGCTTTTTCTTTGCCTGCGCTCGGCGGCGACCTGGTTTAGCCTTACCTGGCTTGCCATCCTCATCTGAGGCAGCTACGCCATCATCTGAATCATCATCATCATCTTCATCGATGAAGACTAAATCGTTGTCGGGTAAACCATCAGAAGCGCTACCTAGCAACTCGATTTCGAGTACGTT
>CASBQE010000329.1 GCA_949127665.1 Synechococcales cyanobacterium PMM_0083 | reverse complement strand
TTGATTGAACGAGAGTTTGCTCAACCGGGAGATTTGGAGCAAGCGATCGCGTTTGTGAAGGATAGCCAGGGAATTGAGCGATCGCGCGCCCTTGCCAAACAGCACTCCAAAAGCGCGATCGCTTGCCTGCAAGAATTACCACCTTCTGCTTCTCGCCAAGTCTTAGTAAAACTCGCAGACTATGTTTTGAGTCGCCTGTATTAATCAACCCGAACGTCTCTGGTAGATTACGACTGTATCGGGTGATATCTGATAAGACTTACTAACGGCGATCGGCTGGTTAGGCAGCAATTCCAAATTCAAAAATTCAAGAAGAGTTCGTGGCAAGAGAGGGGGCTGAATCGCAGAGCATAAAATCGATCAAATGCTGCCAACTGTCAAACAGCAAATACTTGGTGAGGCTGAGGACATCTTGAAAAAAGCCTTTGCGATCGCTAAACTCTTCACCGAATTCAACTTTTGAAAAACTCCTCATCGGCTACTTAGAAATGGCTTAAAGCCTTGAGAACAAACTAAATTTGATTTCTAGCCATTTTTCAATCACATCTTACCTGATAGTTCACGCGTTCCATAAGATGTAGCAGTATATTAATACCACTGCAAAACACATGGCAAATACAAAGGGAGGATCTGGGCGAGGACAGGGACGTAAACCGGACTGGGGTTAAAAAGCCTGAGAGTAAAATCGGGGTGCCCTTTGAGGTAGTTCCACAGAAGAAACACATTGTTGAAATCTGGACAGTATTACAGCAATGCGGATTGGAATTTAGAGATCTAGCTCGATTTCTTAAAAACCACGGAATCGATTTAATTCAGCAGAACAGTGACAACAGTTCAGTTCCTCCTTCTAATTCCTACAGGATTTACTCAACACCTGTTGCAGCAAGTTTTGGATTAACCTCTTCTTTCGATGCAGAGGCAGGTGGATATGAAGAGAGTTATTTAGAGTCCATATTGAGCATTCAGTCACCAGAAAGAACTATCTTTCTTCAAGTTATAGGAGACTCAATGATTGACGATGGCATTTCTGAGGGGGCAATTTTAACTGTTGAAACATCCGATACAACAGCAAGTAAATCGTGGCTAGAACCCCAGACTGGAGACGCTGTCATTGCTCTAGTTGATAGAACAGATTTTACGGTAAAGAGGTTTCGGAGAAATAATGAAGGAGAATTTCTTGAACCACGAAACCGCAAAAATCAAAATTTTCAGCCTATTCAAATCTCAAGTCGTGATCCTGGATGGACAGGAGGACACGAAGTTGAAATTTTTGGCATCGTCAGAAAGATAGTTCTTGACCCATAATCAATCTAATCTTCAACTTTCCAACAATGAATTAGTCGATATTAACTAAGATTGGCGTTTGGCTAGGAGAGGTTCTCTTAAGCCCTTCGATGGAAATTGCTGCTCGATTTTTTCACGAATCTCTAAAGCAAATCTTTCCTGTTCCTGCAAATAAGCTTTCACCTCATCCTGATGCCGCAGGTAGTAGGCAATCACGGCATATACGTCTGATAGATCCAGCACATCAAACTGGTAAGCAATCTCTTCCGCCGTTGAACCCTGCTCAAACTCATACACCATTGTGTCTAGCGTTACTCGTGTTCCGCCAACTCTCACAACACCATCAACATCAGTCTTTAAAGGGATTGGTTCAACTACATCTACTAAATTCATAACTATTTGACTCCGCAACTTCTTCAGAGAGTGCATACTCTCTTTACTCTGGATGAAAAGTGTATTTCGTATACCTTCTACAAGTATCTCGCTTTATCTCTGAATCAGCATCAGACTGTTTAACTGATTTCTTGTTTTCTCTAGAGGATTGATGTATTGTGGCTGCGAAGTTGTTGGTTGACGAAAATCTGATGCGGAGAGTAGTTCAGGGAATATTTCGCCGTAATTCTGAGATCGACATTTTACGGGTTCAGCAAGTCGGTTTGTCAGGAGTTGGAGATCCAGAAATTTTAGAGTGGGCGGCGAAAGAAGGAAGAGTTTTGCTGACTCGTGATTTTAAAACAGTCCCCAAATTTGCAGACGAGAGACTTGTGGCTGGACTACCAATGGCTGGTGTCATTGCGATTAATAATAGCCAAGCATCGATGGGACAAGTTATTGAAGATATCTTAATGCTGGCAGAATTTGAAGCGGACTGTATTGGGCAAATTCAGCATGTACCCTTGTGAGGTGAGATGGAAACATTAACGACAGATATTCTCGTAGTAGGTGGGGGAACGGGCGGCACGGCGGCGGTAATTCAGGCGGCGAGGCGGGGAGCGAATGTGGTTCTGGTGAGTGAGTTTGCGTGGCTGGGGGGAATGTTGACCAGTGCAGGTGTAACAGCACCGGATGGCAACGAATTGGAAGCTTGGCAAACGGGCATCTGGGGAGCTTTTCTACGGGAATTGGAGCGCCGACAGCCGGAAGGATTAGATCACGGCTGGGTTAGCTTTTTCACCTATGATCCGCAAGTGGGTGCTGAGATTTTTGCCGATTGGGTGGCGGAGTTGCCAAATTTGAAATGGATTGCGGGACAGGTGCCGCTAGAAGTTTTGCGCTCCGAAAATCAGGTGATTGGAGTCCGGTTTGCGGATTATACGATTTATGCCAAGGTGACGCTGGATGGCACAGAACTAGGGGATCTGCTGGCGTTGGGAGAGATTCCCCATCGCTGGGGCTGGGAGTTGCAGGCAGAGTTTGGAGAACCGAGCGCTCCCGTTGAATCGAATAGCTTGATTGAAACCTATCCGGTACAGGCTCCTACTTGGGTGGTTGTGATGCGGGATGTGGGTGAGGGCAATCAGGCGGCTATGATTCCGGCACCACCTCACTATCATCCTGAGTTATTTAAGGACGCATGGGAAAGTTACGGCGGCGAAAAGTTTTTGAACTATGGACGGCTTCCGGGCGATCGCTTCATGATCAATTGGCCGATCCACGGCAATGATTATGGCGAAGGTGTCGAGCGATTGATCGGGTCAGAGTCAGACAAACAGCAATTTTTGCAAGAAGCACGTTGGCATTCCCAGGGCTTTGCTCACTTCATTCAAACCCACTTGGGTCTACGCTATGGGCTAGCCGAAAATATCTTTCCTCCATCCCAAACTTTTTATTCCATTGGCAGGGGAGCGTATGCACTACACCCTTACTATCGGGAGGGTCGTCGATTAAAGGGAGTGACGACGGTGCGAGAGCAAGATCTGTTGCCGATCGCTCAAGGATGTGTAGCAGCCTTACCGATTTGGGTCAATGCTCAAGGTTGCGAACAGGCTGGCACCATATGTGACGCGATCGCGATCGGGAATTATGCCAACGATCACCACTATCCCAGTGGCGACATCAAGCTTGCGCCAAAATCAATCCAGTGGGGCGGGCGCTGGACGGGAACACCGTTTACGATCCCCTATCGGGCTTTAATTCCTGAAACAATCAATGGCTTTCTCGCCTGCGAGAAAAATATTTCGGTTTCGCACATGGCGAATGGAACAACTCGTTTACAGCCCTGCGTTTTGGGGATCGGTCAAGCGGCAGGAATGGCAGCAGCGCTCTGCATTGAACAAAACTGTCAGCCAAGAGATTTGCCGGGGCGATCGCTGCAAGACGCACTATTAACCGACGCGATCGCACCAACCGCTGTCATTCCATTGTTTAACCAACCCATTGCTCATCCAGAGTGGCTTTACTGGCAGCGGTTTTATTTGAATCAACCCGATGCCTACCCAGGATCAGGGTCTGCCCCAACCCAGCAAGAGTGTAATCAACGAACTATGGACTGTGATTTGACCACAACTCAATTAAAGCTGTCGGGTATTTTTAATCGGCTAAGCAATCAGCAGTATGAACTGTTCATCACAGCGCCCACAAGCTTGATCAGCCGCACAGTTAGTCTGGTGACTCTAAATGCTGACATCGATCATCTGTTTGAATGCTTAGATGCAGAACAAACTATTGTGGTTGCAGGACGGATCAACTACGCTGGAAATTGGTTTCTGGTGCAACATTGCCACGCGATCCAGAAATAATCAGCGAGTCGCCAATAATCTTGATAGTCAAATAGCACTAGAGCATTTATTCCCTTAAAGGCATTATTCACTTAAAGGGCGGAGACTTTTAGACTTTTAGCAGGCGGTTCTGCTAATTCATCGTAAACTGTCAGCTTTGTAGGCTTACACCGCTTAGTTGAAGCTTCAATCCCTTGAGCGCCTTCAAACTGCAAATCTTCTAAATATCCTGGCTTCTCGTTTTCAGCCTGTCGGCGATTGAGAAAAGGACCGAAATAATAAGTACAGTGAGGAGAATCTGTTTTAACCTTTACCCACCAGGCAAAGCCGAAAAAATCGATTAGTCTTACTAGAGATTCCTGCATTGTTATCTCGCTATTTTTTCCAGTGAGGTTTTAGAAAGCTCTATTGCCTTAAAAAACGCCAATTATTTTGTCATCTATGGTTTGTTATACTCTGTAACCTCGCTCTTTTTCAACCCCATCGGGTGAGATCTATCTAGATGTAAGGTTTTAAACTGGCGCTGACGATAAACTTCATACAATGCCATCCCGGTTGCAACTGATGCATTGAGGCTTGGCGTGTTTCCAGCCAAAGCAATAGAAACCAAGCGATCGCAACCGCGTTGAATCAGCATACTCAAGCCTTCCCCTTCTGCCCCAACCACCAGCGCGATCGCTCCAGTAAACTCGACTGTGTGAATTGGCTCACTCGCTTCCAGTTCGAGTCCATACATCCAGAATCCGGCTGCCTTTAGATCTTCCAGGGCGCGATTCAAATTAACAACTCTTGCCACAGGAAAAGTTTCTAGCGCTCCGGCGGCTACTTTCGCAACAGTCGCAGTGATCCCGGCGGCTCTTCGCTGGGGAATGATTAAGCCTTGCGCGCCCATCGCTTCTGCCGACCGAATAATGGCACCCAAGTTATGGGGATCAGTAATCCCATCAGCAACCACTAGCACCGGCTGATCAACCTTAGCTTTAGCTTGCTCAATCAAGGTGGCTAATTCAATATACTCATAGGGTGCAACTTGAGCTGCAACCCCTTGGTGATTGGCTCCCTGGGTCATTTGATCCAGCCGACGCGGCTCAACCTCATCAATCACCGCACCGTTGTTTTTTGCCTGCTGCAACAAGGTATGGAATCGATGGTCGTAGCGCAAACGAGCAATAATCCAGATTCGATTTAGGCTACGCTCACCTTCCATTGCTGCCAACACTGGATGACGACCATAAATCAACTCAGCAGAGTCTTCTTGGGGAGCGTTAGACGAATCAACAGGGGCTTCGGAGAACTCCCGTCTACCACGAGGAATAAAGGTTTCTGCACGCGATCGCCTAGGATCTTTGCTGCGTCCAGGGTGAACAAAGGCTCCTGAACGGGTTCCTTTAAAGTCTACAGAAGCAGATTCTACAGAATTTGACCGCGTATCTCTAAAATCTCTGGATGCCTGCCTAGGTCGGGATGTATAGCCTTCAGATTGTGAATCTCTAGCATCTCTAGAAGTGCGTTCAGGTCTAGAGGTATAACCTTCTGGACGTGATCCTTTGGCATCTCTAGAAATGCGTTCAGGTCTAGAAATGCGTTCAGGTCTAGAAGTGCGTTCAGGTCTAGAAGTGTAATCTGAGCGTGATCCTTTGGCATCTCTGGAAGCGCGCTTAAGTCTCGGAGCATTGCTTTCCGACCGAGATCCTTTAGGGTCTTTAAAGGCGCGTTCAGGTCTAGAAGTATAGTCTGAAGGTGAGCTTCGGCGATCCTGGGAAGTTCTATCTGGTTGGGAAGTTCTAGGAGATGGAATTTCAGCAGCGCCAGTTTTTGAAACAGGGTGGAGTCCGACTGTTACGATGCGCTTTTTATGCACCTTTCCATCCCTTGATGAGGTGGCGGAACCTGAACGAGCGGGGCGATCGCGATCTCGTCTTGCGCCGTGGGGTTTGGGTAGACCTACACCCGCAGACTCAGCACGGACACGACGAGGTGGATCAGACTTACGCTTTTTATCAGTCATGTTTTTATCAGTCATGGTTCATTAAGATTAAAAATAAAGGCTAGGAACTTAGAGTGATTGATTCACAAAGTAACGACATTTGCCCTTGAACTAAAGGCAATTTTTTGATAGCCCAGGGATCGCTAATTAACAACAGCAGTTGAATCAATTTGCAAATAGCTTAATAGCTCCATGAGTCGGGGCAGATCGGAAAGATAAAGGTAACCAATTAGTGTCTCCAAACTGGTTGCCCGTTGGTAAGTATCTGGATCAATCCGTTTATGACGGCTACTAGCTGCATTTCGTCCACGCTTTAAGAGATCTAATTCTGTAGGGGTCAGAAAGGGGATCAACTGATCTAAGTGGTGAGCTTGAGTTTCAGCTCGAACTTGCGAGACAACTTGATGATGATAAAGTTGGATGCGCTTGGGTGGAATTAGATAATAGCGACGGATATAAAGCTCATAAACAGCATCTCCTAAATATGCCAATGCTCCTGGAGACATTTGCTGAAGCTGAGTGGATGATAGGGTCTGACAAAATAGAGCTTGAGCGATCGCTCCTTTATCTAAATCAGTTGCCAAGGGATCATTGGATTGCATCATCTCCGGCTCTATTGGCACCAACCTTCCACCAGCATTGTAATGAGTTACTTCATCTTAATCGAGAATCCTTTAGAGCGAAAATCCAACCAGTTCATGGCAACGAGACATTTAGCTTGGCATAAATCTTAGGCAGACATGACCAATTGTTGTAAACAATTTGCGATCTGTATAGGCATTTTGCTAAAAGCCCGGTGAAAGCCAATCCCGCCGCTCAGAAATCCCTAACCGCTATATCGTTCTTCTGCCCAAGGTTCGCCCCGTTGATGATAACCATTTCGTTCCCAAAAACCTAGCTCTGCCTGACCCAAAAACTCTAACCCACTCAGCCATTTAGCGCTTTTCCAGGCGTAAAGATGGGGAACCACCAGACGCAAAGGTCCACCATGCTCAGCAGGAAGCGGCTCACCAAAAAGCGTATGGGCAAGAAAGTTCTCTTCGCGCCAGAAGTCGTCCGTTGAAATGTTGGTTGTGTAGTCTCCGTAGCAATGTTCCATAATGTGAACTGCTTTTGGGTCTACTTCAACATGGCTCATCAAATCCACCACTTTTACGCCGCGCCATTGGACATCAAGCTTTGACCAAGTGGTAACACAGTGGAAATCAGCGGTAAAATCAGTTTGAGGCATTGCCATCAGGTCATCCCATGTAAAGATGACCTTTTGCGCCAATCCCCACACTCTCAGCGTCCAATCTTTAATCTCCACATGAGGAGTATCCCCATAGGTCAGAACTGGAAAGCCTTTTGCCAAGTGCTGCCCTGGTGGAACGCGATTTTGCAAAGTGGAGTCTGGTTTCTGGAAGAACTTTCCTAACATGGCGTAAACCCTGTCGCCTTATCTATCGGTATACCACCTGACAAATTAAATCATGTGTCATTTGATCATGCCAGCAAGCCTGTAGGATTGCAAATGGTTTCAAGAAAGCGATCGCCCATTGAGCAAACATCAGGCTCCAGTCAATCTCTACTCTTCCTCTTCTTCTGCTTCTGCTTGCGGATAGATAAAGCCTTGAGCACGTCCAGTCAAAATTGATTTGCCAAGTGACAATGCGCGCTGCGCCTGCAATCTAGCTTTGCTCTTCCAAGTAGCCCGTCGCTTGTCGCGCTTAGACTTGGATGTTTTCTTCTTCGGTTGAGCCATAACAAACAGAATATTTTTTCACAACTTTCCTATTCTAAAGCATGCTTTCAGTTAATCTATCCAGATTTGTCAAATGTTCTGAATACATAATT